>CALBYO010000129.1 GCA_937889705.1 uncultured Bacillota bacterium
ATTCAGACTTTGCAAATGATTATCTTTCAGAAACAGCATTGAAAGTAACAGCAAAATCTTCAAAAGGCACTGTTAAAGGCTACACTGTTGGACTTTGGGATAGCGAATATAAAGATTTTATTTATTCAAAGACTAACACTGATTCAGAAAATGGCAGTTATGAAGTTCAAGGAGGAATTGCCGTAACAGGGTATTATGGTGACAATTCCGAAATTACGATTGAAAAAACTGCTAAGATTAGATCAAGAGAAATGAAATGGGTTTTAACTTATAGTAGTTATGTAGATTGGGCTGGAAAGTTTATGAACTTAATGTCATCACTTAATTATCCTTGCACTATTACAACAAACAGTGGTTATTCTCAAACGATTAATAGTAGTGACGAGTTAATGCAATATGCTCAGAATGTTCCAGAAGGTAGTTTCTTAGAAAGTGAATATAGGGACGGAATGACGATTGTTTCGAATATTTGGGTTAAGTCAACATTTGGTGGTTCAACATTTGATATTAAAGAAATTGGTAATTCGGCATTTTTAGGAAATACAAACATTAAAAAAGTAATTATTAATGCAGACATTACTTACATCGCAGATGCCGCATTTAATGTTGATGCTGAAGCTGGCTCAGGCAATGTTTGTGGAATAGAAGAGATTATTTTGCCAAGTTCTTTAAAAAAGATTGGACAAGATGTATTTAGACGATCGGCATTAAATACAATAAGTTTACCAGATGGCTTAGAAAGTATCGGAACAGGTTCTTTTGGCGAATGTTTAAATTTAACTACAAAAATTGGCTCTGGTTGGGTAAAATCAGAAGACGGAACAGAAGTTCCTGCTGACACATTATTGCAAGACATTGACTATGCAATTAAAAGAGCGTAATTAAACGCAAAACCAGAAAATAAAAACACTCACGATTGTGGGTGTTTTTTAATTGCCAAATTCTTGGTTATTATTCAATTTCTTTTGAGCAAGGTCTGTTTCGTTATTTAGTTTTCTATCCCAAACCTTGGCGTATTTATGATTGATTTCCATTTCAATTATTTTACCACTGAGCAGGTGAGGATCTAAATCGGCTTCTCTCATCATTTCTCTAAGTGCTCCGCTTGGCGTGCCTATGCATGTTAATTGGATCATTGGACTGCGAGCCGTTTTTGGAAATTCTTCATACAAATAGTCGGTTAAAAGTTCTTTAAAATCGTCTAATTTTATTTCAAAATTATATTTTCTTTGAACAAATCTTGGCATAACGTCAATTTGATTATCACGTTTAAATTTTTCAATTTGCATTGAAATTAAATTGGACCAATATTCTACTGCTGCGTTGATGATTTCAATTTTTTTTGCCATGCTCGTTCCTTCGATATTGTAATATCACAATTTATTTTATTCGTCAATAGTCAAATTTAACAAATTTGAATTTTTTGCCAGATTTTGTCAAAGTTTAAAAAGCCATTTTCTTTGATAAATCTAATTTTATGAATTTGTCCAAGAATTTTGTTAAAAACTGTTGACAATTGGAAATAAATACGATATATTAATAAGGCTTTTGAGAAAAAAGTGTGTCGCGGGATAGAGCAGCTAGGTAGCTCGTCGGGCTCATAACCCGAAGGTCGATGGTTCGAATCCATCTCCCGCAACCATTAATTTAAAGCTTTATGGCGACGTAGCTCAGTTGGCTAGAGCGTGCGGTTCATACCCGCAAGGTCGAAGGTTCGAATCTTTCCGTCGCTACCATCAAATGTGGTCCCGTGGTCAAGTGGTTAAGACACCGCCCTTTCACGGCGGTATCATGGGTTCGAATCCCGTCGGGATCACCAGACGAAAACACACCATTTAGGTGTGTTTTTTAATGCAGGCGTTCGAGATTCGAACCCTGGGTTCGCACCGCAAACAAAGTTTGCTATCACGCCTCTGTTCAAAATGGTCGTCTTTTCGCAGGAAAGGCTCAAATACTCCCTTTTTCACAGAAAATCGCCTACACTTATTCGTCCACTGGACGCGTTTGGCTCTTTTCCCGTCGGGATCACCAGACGAAAACACACCATTTAGGTGTGTTTTTTAATGCTTAGCGTTTGGCTCTTTTCTCATCGGTATAACCAAGAAAATTAAAAAGGTCTTTTATAAGGTCTTTTTTTATCAATAATATTGAATATATACATTCTTATAATTATATTTTAGATATACACGGTGAAAAAAATATTGACTATGAAATAAAAATGATATAATATAAAGTCATAGGAGATTAATATGGTAGAACCTAAAATATTGCCTGGGTTTATAGAGTTTTCCCCAAGCGAACAAGCACAATTTAAAAAAATAAAAACTACGATTGCTAAAAATTTTGAGTTATTTGGATACAGTCCTATTGATACAGTTGTTTTGGAGCGCGAAGATGTTTTACTTGCGAAAGCTGGTGGTGAAACAGAAAAACAGATTTTCACAATTGAGAAAGGCGAGAAAAATATGTGCCTTCGTTTTGACTTAACTGTTTCATTTGCAAGGTATGTTGCTTCAAGGGAAAATGAATTGGCTTTTCCATTTAAAAGATTTCAAGTTGGTAAAGTTTATCGCGGCGAAAGGCCACAAAAGGGAAGATACAGAGAATTTTATCAATGCGACATTGATGTTATTGGTAAGGAAAATTTATCAGTTAAGTATGATGCAGAAGTCCCTTGCGTCATGAGTAAGTCGTTGAAAGAAATTGGCATTGAGAATTTTAAAATTAAGATTAACAACAGGAAAGTTTTGTTTGGATTTATACAATCTTTGAACCTTGGTTGTGATTATAACGAAGTGGTAAGAATAATTGATAAGTTTGACAAAATCGGCAAGGAAAATTTTGTTGCTTGTTTGAAAGATTTACAAATTAGTGACGAAAATTGCGAAAAAATCTTGAATTTTATTGAAAAAAGCGGAAAAAATTGTGAAAAAATTGAATTTTTAAGAAATTTAAACATCGCTTCCGAAGATTTTAACAAAGGTGTTGAAGAGCTTGAAGAAGTATTAAGCGTGGTAAAATCTTTTGGCGAAGAAGACAATTTTGAAATAGATTTTAAAATTTCCCGCGGGCTTGATTATTACACTGGTACGGTTTACGAAACATTTATAACTGGCTACGAAAATTTCGGTTCAATTTGCTCAGGTGGAAGATACGACAATCTTGCTGGTTGTTATACAAATACAAAATTGCCTGGCGTGGGTATGAGCATTGGATTGACAAGATTATTTGTGTTGCTTAGAGATAATAATCTTTTAAAATTTGAAAGCAAGTCAAGCATTGATGTTCTTATTTTAACAATGGGTGAATATTGCGACCAAGCGGTTAAGCTTGCAGAGTTTTTAAGAACAAATGGTGTTCGATGCGACAACTATTTTGACGATGCAAAGTTTAAAGCCAAAATGAACTATGCAAATAAAATCGGTGTGCCTTATGTTGCAATTTTAGGTGAAGATGAAATTGCAAATGATTACATTACTTTGAAAAACATGTCAACAGGCGAGCAACAAAAAGTTTCTAACAATGAACTTATAAAAATTATTAAATAAATTGTTGACAAACCCCTTGTTTTAGTGTAGTATAACAAGGCGTGGTGGATATAGCTCAGCTGGTAGAGCGCCAGATTGTGGCTCTGGAGGTCAAGGGTTCGAGACCCTTTATTCACCCCATTAAGCACCTTAATAGGTGCTTTTTTTGTTGCTTATTGGGTCTCGAATTAAGCGTAAAAAAAGTTGCCAGTGGCAAGTTTTTTAGCGCCGGCGTGAAATTGTGATAGAGTGTGAATAATAATTTTTATAAATCACTTTATTTTTGCAATAATTAGTGATATATTTTTCGCATGGAAGAAAATGAAAACAGCTTAGAGTTTATAAAATATTTACAAAATTTTGACGAGGATTTTAGTATGAGTGATTACACGCCTGACGAAATTTATGAAATGATTCATAAAAACGATACACAAAAATTTAAAGACAAATATTTCAGCAAATATGATGATGTGAAAAGTAGTAGCTTAAAAAAGCAAGATTGGTAATAAAAATTTTTCAAAATTTATTGCAATCGCCTTTGCGTTGTGATATAATGCCACGGTTTAAAAAAGGAAAAAATTTATGAATAAGAATATTAGAAATGTTGCGATAATCGCGCACGTTGACCACGGTAAAACATCACTTGTTAACGAAATGTTAAAACAAGGCAATGTTTTTAGGGACAATCAAACAGTTGAAGACAGAGTTATGGATAGTAATGACATCGAAAAAGAAAGGGGCATTACTATTCTTTCCAAGAACGCAAGTTGTTCTTATAAAGGCGTTAAAATCAATGTTGTTGACACCCCAGGACACGCGGATTTCGGTGGCGAAGTTGAGCGTGTTTTGAAGATGGTTGATGGCGTTTTGCTTGTTGTTGATGCTTATGAAGGACCAATGCCACAAACAAGATTTGTTTTGGAACGTGCTCTTGCTCTTGGGCTTAAAGTCATTGTTGTTGTAAATAAAATTGATAAACCAGATGCAAGGCTTAAAGAAGTTCAAGACGAAGTTTTGGAACTTTTATTAGATTTAGACGCTGATGAAGAACAATTAAATTCTCCATTCATTTTTGCATCAGCAAGAGAAGGAACAGCAAGCACAAATTATTTGGAAAAGGGCAAAGATTTAACACCACTTTTTGATTGCATATTGGAACATATTCCAGCACCACAAGGTGATGAAAATGCACCATTTAGAATGCTTGTGTCATCAGCAGAACACAACGATTATGTTGGTAAACTTGCTATTGGTAAAATTGAAAGCGGAAGCGTTAAAATTGGTGACCAAATTGTGCTTTGCAACTACCACGATGAAAGCAAAAAAATTAGAAATAAAATTGTTTCACTTTTTACTTTTGAAGGCTTGAAAAGAGTTCAAGTTGAAAGTGCAAGCGTTGGTGAAATTGTTTGTATTGCTGGTATAGAAAATATCGGTATTGGCGACACAGTTTGCAGTCCTGAAAGAGTTGAACCACTTGAATTTGTTAAAATTGCAGAACCAAGCGTTGAAATGACTTTCCTTGTAAATGATAGCCCATTTGCTGGCAAAGAAGGCAAATTTGTAACAAGCAGGCATTTGCGTGACAGGCTCTATAAAGAAGCAGTTAAAGACTTGTCATTAAAGGTTAGTGACACAAATTCAACAGATGCGTTCACTGTTTGCGGTCGTGGCGAAATGCACCTTTCAATTTTGATTGAAAATATGCGCCGTGATGGCTATGAATTCCAAGTTTCAATGCCAAGAGTTAGATTTAAAGAAATTGACGGCAAAAAATATGAACCTATTGATATTTTGACAGTTGATGTTCCAGAAGATAGTGTGGGCGCTATTATGAACAAAATGGGAAACAGAAAGGGTGACTTAATTGCTATGACACCTAAGGGCAGCCGTATGAAAATGGAATTTTATATTCCAGAAAGAGGTATTTTTGGATTTAAATCAGAAATGCTTACAGACACACGCGGCGAAGGTATTATGAGTTCAGTTTTCCACGATTATGAACCTTACAAAGGCGAAATTAATAGAAAGGCTTATGGCTCACTTATCGCGTTTGAAAACGGCGAAGCAGTTGCTTATGGACTTTTCAATGCGCAAGACCGCGGACAATTATTCATTGGTGCTGGCACTCCTGTTTATGCTGGAATGGTATTTGGTAGAAATCCAAAGGGCGAAGACTTAGTTGTTAACCCTTGCAAAACAAAGCATTTATCTAACTGCCGTAGTTCAAGTTCAGACGAAGCATTAAGGCTTGTTCCACCAATTCAAATGAGTTTGGAAGATTGCCTTGAATTCTTGGCAGATGACGAATATTTGGAAGTAACACCAAAGTCAATCAGAATAAGAAAAATTGTTCTTGACCACAGAGAGCGTTTGCGTATTCGTGGCAAAATGTTAAATATGGAAGATTAAAAAATACAGGCGGCGGCCTGTATTTTTTAACTTTAAACTATTTAAAGCACGAAATGTAGGATATCAACTACAACGACAAAGACAAGCAAAAATATCAGTCCGCCCATGTTGATGTAGCCCTTTACTTTTTCGTTAATAGGCTTTTTGGTTATCCATTCAATTCCTGTGAAAACCATTTGTGCACCGTCAAGAGCGGGGAATGGAATAAGATTGAACATTGCCAGGTTTGCAGCAATCAGCGGCAGCAAGATGAACAAGTTGACGATTGATGTTTGCGTGTAAGTTGCTATGAGCGAAATTGTTGTTATTGTTCCGCCGATTTGGTTGATTGGAATTTTGAAAGTTATAAGGAGCCACAAAGATTTCAACACCGCCCAAGCCATGAAAATTGCAAGGGCGAATGCTCCGCCAAGTGCTTCAAAAAATGGTCTTGGATAGAGTTCAAGGTCGGCAACTGTAAGCAAAGCGTTGCCTTCTTCGTCAAACATATATATATCTTTGTTGTTGACATCGGCTTTTTGTTCTTCTGTCAATGTTTTTGGATTGACAGTATTTTTAAATTTTGGTTTTAAAGCCACTGTGACATCTATAAACTCATCTTTTTTTGTTTCTTCGTTATATCTTTTTATTGTTAAAGTGATGTTGTTCCTATCTTTTGCATTAGAGAGCAATGCGCCGAGCGTGCCGTTTGTTGCAAAGTTGATTTTTGTTCCATCAACTTCATAGATAACATCGCCTTTTTGCAAGTTTTCGTTGTAGATGCTAGGGTCGCCAGTTACGCGATAAATATCATAACCAAAAGAAACTAACAAGATAAACGAAAATATAATTGCACTTAGAAAGTTAAAAAATGCACCTGCGAACAAAACAATCATTCTTTTCCAAGGTTTTTGATTGTTAAACGCTTCCGGATTTTTGCCGTCTGCGGCATCTGTTTCGCCTTCAAAAGCGCAATAGCCACCAAGTGGAAAAATCCTAATTGAAAATTTTTCGCCGCGTTTGTTAGTTCTGGAATAAATTGCTTTACCAAAACCTATTGAAAATTCGTTAATTTTAAATTTCAAAAATCTTCCTGCAACATAATGTCCAGTTTCATGAATTAAAATCATGAGAAGAAGGACAAAGATAGCAAGAATAACATAAAGTATTGTTGACATTGTGGAAGAAATTCCCATTAATGATAAGTTCAAGTTAACCTCTTAAATATTGTTATGTTAAATGTGTTTATATAATAACATATTAAAAATAAAAAAGAAATACAAAAACTAAAATAGTGTAATTTTGATTAAATTCTACAAATATTGAGCGTTTTTTTCTAAAAGTTCTTTTGATGAACTGTTTATTTGCGATAGCAATACGATTGCTGCAAGCAGTGCGAGCAGATTTGGAACATAGGTGAACCAACTAAGTGCGCCGCGGAACATATAGTATGTTTTGCCAACAACATATGGTTTGCCTGTTGTTTTATTGTATGTAACTTCGTTGCCGTCTGGACTGTCGTTAGCATCGCCCTGAGTTACAAAGTATCCTTCTTCGGTGATTTCAATAATTCTGTGAGTAACATTGGTAGAGCCACTTGTAAAAGTTAAAATATCTCCAACCTTAAATTCATTTTGTTTTGGTTTATAAATAATGATAACATCGCCTTTATAAAGTGTTGGGTTCATGGAATTGCTGATAACTCTAACAGGTCTAAAACCTATAATCAGGGCAACAACGATTGTTAAAAGAAAAGCAATGAAGATGCTTTTAAGTGCCATGACCAAATATTTTATAATTAAATTTGGCTTTTTTAGTTTGCCTTCAAGTTTGTAAATCAAGATAAACCCCTTAATAATTTGCCTAAATTTGACAAAATTATGCTTTTTTTAACAAACTTAGACTATCACAGACACGAAAAAAGTCCAAACGATTGATAAAAATATATACTATCAAAAAATATTTGCAAAAATTTAAAAGATAAGTTACAATCAAATCATCTTAAATTTAGGAGTTTTTTATGAACGAAATGATTGACGAATTTTATACTGCTTGCAAAGATGATATGCAAAAAGCGATTGACCACTTAAAAAGTGAATATCAAATGATTAGAGCGGGAAGAGCAAATCCACATATTTTGGATAAAGTTGTTGTTGAATACTACGGCGTTCCAACACCTATCAACCAAATGGCAAATATTTCTGTTCCAGAAGCAAGAGTGCTTTTGATTAATGTTTGGGACCAATCGCAAATTGTTAATATTTCAAAAGCGATAAGCCAAGCGGATCTTGGAGTTAATCCAATAGACAATGGTAAAGCAATTAGGTTGATTTTCCCAGCGCTCACAGAAGAAAGAAGAAAGGAAATTGTTAAGTCTGTTAAGAAATTATGCGAAGACTGTAAAATTTCTTTAAGAAATGCAAGAAGAGATTGTCTTGATGTTTTCAAAAATATGAAGAAAGAAGGAGAACTTACAGAAGACGAACTTGCTACTTGCGAAAAAGATGTTCAAAAATTTATTGATACTTTTGTTGAAAAAGCAGATAATTTAGCAAATGAAAAAGAAAAAGAAGTTATGGAAATCTAAAACTTCTTTTTTCCTTTTATAAAACATAAAATAAGGTTGTAATGAAAAATAAAGTTGTAAACAAACCAAGGCATATTGGTATTATTTTGGACGGCAATGGAAGGTGGGCTAAAAAGAGAAATCTTCCAAGAATTGCAGGTCATAAAGAAGGCATTTTTGCCGTTGAGAGAATGATAAAAGCGGCATGCGAAG
The DNA here is from genome assembly GCA_937889705.1 of uncultured Bacillota bacterium. Classification (GTDB taxonomy): domain Bacteria; phylum Bacillota; class Clostridia; order Christensenellales; family UBA1242; genus UMGS687. Next base: position 8,698 of record CALBYO010000129.1, read on the forward strand.
AAGGAATTGAAGTCGTGTCGGTTTATGCTTTCTCAACAGAAAATTGGAAGCGAAGTCGCGATGAAGTTGACGGCATTTTTGCGTTAATTGATGATGCTATTGATAGAAACAAAGATAAGTTGATTGAAAATAATATAAAACTTCAAATTATGGGTGATAAAAGCAGGCTTAGTGAAAGTTTGCAAGACAAAATTAATAATTTGATAGAACTTACAAAAAATAACACAGGACTTATTTTTAATATAGGATTAAACTATGGTGGCAGAGATGAAATTTTAAGAGCAACAAATATTTGCCGTGAAAAATATCCAAATCAAGAGATAACAAAAGAAATGTTTGAAGCGGAACTTTACACAGCCGGTTTACCAAATTTAGATTTTGTTATAAGGACAAGCGGTGAGATGCGTCTTAGCAATTTTATGCTATATCAGGCTGCTTATGCTGAGTTTTATTTTCCTAAAACTTATTGGCCAGATTTTAATAAAAGATTTTTGAAAAAAGCGCTCAAAGTTTATTCAAAAAGAAATAGAAGATTTGGAAAGGTGTGAAATTACTTTGTAATTAAATAATTTTGTGCTACTACTATAATTAAATTACAAATACAAAAGGTAAATTATGAAGAAAAGAGTTTTAAGTGCATTAGTAATGATTGCTGCCGTTATTGGAGCGTTTGCTTTTAGGTTAATTCCAACATACGGCGTTTATGTTTTTGATTTATTTTTGGGCGCGCTCGCAATTTTATGCGCGTTGGAAATGTCAAAATTGTTAGATGGTATGTATATTCTAAACAGCCCTATGGCTATTGGAGTATACCCTTCTTTAATGTTTGCAGGTCACATGTTTACATTCTTGTTTAAACTTGACTTTTATTGGTGGTTTGTAATTCAAGCAATTATTTTGGTATTTATGTTCCTTGCAACTTATGTTTCTTATTTATTTGATACAAGATATCTTATTAGGTTAAGAAGAGAAACAAAACTTTCAAAAAATAAATTGGCAATCAAAACAGCGCTTGGCTCACTTATTGCATTTATATATCCAGCAGCATTGTTCTTGGCATTCATGATGACAGATAGAGTTGACGAATTGTCATTCGGTTTTGTTGAAAACTTCTCAGGCAATCTTGGCTGGCTCATGCTTGTTTGCGCTGTTATTATTCCTGTTATTTCAGATACAGTTGCGCTCCTTTGTGGAATGTTCTTTAAAGGCACAAAACTTTGTCCAAAAGTAAGCAAAAATAAAACTGTTGCTGGTGCTGCGTTTGCTTGTATGTTCACAGGCGTAATTATGGGCGCACTTTATTATTTGTTTAATGTTTTCACAGTTTTTAAAGTGGGTATGGCTGCAACTCATATCTATATGTGGCACTTCATTATTCTTGGCGTTTTGGGTTCAATTTTCAGTCAATTAGGAGATTTAATTGAATCATTCTTAAAACGCAAAGCAAATGTAAAAGATTCTGGAACAATTTTCCCAGGACATGGCGGTTTCTTAGATAGATTAGATAGTCATCTTTTCTCAGCAGTTTTTACACTTGTATATTTTGCAATGATATTTATTATTTACTAAGAGAGTGGGGAAATGGGCGAGATTAAACATATATTTGAAAAAGTTTTAGATGTTTTGTTCCCACAAAATATAAAATGTATGTTTTGCGGCGAGGAAGTAAACGAAAGTGAGTTTTGTTTATGTGATAAGTGTGCCCATACTGTCGAAAGATGCGAAAAAGTTTGTGATTGTTGCGGTTCAGTTTTGAAATCTGAATCGAAATATTGTTTGATCTGTTTGAATAATAAAAGAGAGTTCGATTTTGCAAGGGCACCTTATGTTTATAAAGGAAAAGTTATAGCGGCGGTTCATAACTTCAAATATAATGGTGCAAAATACTTGGCTAAGCCATTTGCAAAATCAATGCTCTCTTCTTTTAATGAATTAAACTCATTAATCGGCGGATTTGATTTTATAATTCCAGTCCCTATGCACAAAGATAAATTGAAAAAGAGAAAATATAATCAATCAAAATTGCTTGCAAATGAAATTGCAAAGTTGGCAAATTTACCAGTTTATGACGACCTTGTTGTTAAGGTGAAAAATACAGAATCTCAAACAAAACTATCGCGCCAAGATAGATTTAAAAACATGAAAGATGTTTTTGATATCACTGACAAAAGCAAAGTCAAAGGTAAAAATATTTTGATTGTTGATGATATTCTAACAACTGGCGCAACAACGGAAAGCATGGCAAAATTATTGAAAGCCTGCCACGCAAATAAAATTGCAGTTCTAAGTTTTGCAAGAACTGATGTTGAAAAAGTACCGTGATACTATATTGATGTCAAAATAAATTAAATTTATTGTTAAAATAATATTAACTACAAGGTTATTTCTTATTTTTTTGATGCGTAAATGTCGAAAATTGTAGAAAATAGTCTAAATTTTTTATAACTAACAAAAGAAGATGCAATAATGGAAAACGGAAACCCCACGAGGAAAAGAACAATTATATTTTTAATAGTAATCTCACTGATTTTAACATTCTTGCTAAGTTCGTCAATGGCATGGTATGTTGCAAACAGGTCAGCGTCAGGCTCGGTTATCTTTGATAAAGGTATTTTTATTGATTTTGAAAATGTTGACGGCGAAGGCAGAGAAAGAAACTTGGTTTTGACTGACGGAACTTTGTTTGATATTTCAGTTGTGCCAAATCAAGTTATTGAAATTAAAAATCCTTATATCAAAGCGTTAGAAAATTCTGTTCCATTTTATTTGAGAGTAAAACTTAATTATTTCTCAGAAAAAGATGGCAACTTAACAGCAGTTACAAAAGATAAGTTGAGTGAAATTGTCAAACTCAATCCTTACGGCAATGCTTTTGACTTCAATTCAAAATTTTTGCCAGACGACACCAACGAATGGTTTTATTTTGTAAAAGACGAAAGTGCGAATTTAAGTTCTGCAAATTTGGCGGTTGTTAATCCAAATGATATTGTAAACATTTTTGAAAACTCAACTATGACCATTGCAGATTTTAATTGTGAAAGCGGTTCGCCAAACGAAATAGATAACTTGGTTATCAAACTTGAAATTCACGCTTTGCAAGTAACTGAAACAAGTGCATCTGCCTTTGGGCTTGGTGAGAGCGAAAGTACTTCAACGACTTTGTCTTTGAATGGCGGAGAAGTTACATATTTGACCGATGACAACGCTATTGAAATTGTAAAGTTTGATGGAACGGATATTGTGATTGACGATGGCTCTTTGCCAATCACAAATAAAGAAATTACTATAGTTTCAACAGCGTTTGAAAATGTTGGACTAAATGAAGTAATTGAAGAAAAAGTTATCTTTGTTTATGACAAAGATTTGCTTGAATATTTTGTTGATAATGAGATGTCCAGAGGAAATAGTTTTCTTGGCAAGATTGATATAGCAACTAGCGAAGAACTTTATGACTATGTTTTCAATGTCTTGCTTTCAGATAGATTAGACAGTTCTCTTGCTGACGAGTTCATGGCTTATAATTTTATTTTGCTTGATACAGATTTGCAATAAAAAATAGATGCGGTGGCATCTATTTTTTTTAGAACAATGCTGGCAAAGAGACCAATATTGCTGCGAGTGATAATATAACTTGTGGATTGATTGTTAATCTTTTATCTCTAATCATTGGGATTAATGAAATCACCAAAGCGGACAATGCGGTTACAAACGCTAAAACAAAGAAAACGATTGCTCCGACTGTTGCGCCAATTACAGGCATTAAATAAGTAAATAATGACAAGAACATTGCGGATACAGACAAGAACACAGGAAGCATTTCAAAACTAAATAAATTTGTCCAAAAAGTATTTACATTTTTTGTTCTTTGTGATTTTGTTTCAACAAGCACATCGTCTTCATCACTATTAAAAATTTCATGTTCATTCATAATAAAACCTCCTTAAATAAATTTCATTAAATATTATACGATAATTATTAATTTTTAGCAACAATTTTTATTTATGCTTATAAATTTGACAAAAATATTAGTTAAAATTTATTACTTTTGTTATACTAAAAATAAATTAGGAGGTTTTTATGCCTGTAAAAAAACAAAAAGACGAAAATTTAGAAAGAGAAAAAGTTGGTAAAAAGTCAATTAAAAAAATAAAAAATGAAACGGCAGTTGAAATTTTAAAAGAGCCAACAACTGAAATTTCTAAGGATAACGACTATGTCCCACAAATTTCAGACGACATGGTTTTGGACGAAGATTACACTTTAAACGATGTTTATGAAGATGTAGACTCTCTTGCTGAGGCAGATTTTTATGATGTAAATTATGATCGTGATGTTTTCATGGAATTAAGGAAAATTATAGATAATGCTTTTGCAAAAAGGAATAAAAGTAAAGAAGAAGAGCAAAAATATGACGATATTGTTTATAATTTGACAACAAATTGTTTGGACAATAAATATTTGCAAGATTTTATGGGTTATTGCTACAAAAAAGGCAAATATGATTTTTGTCTTATGAATTTTGAAAAATATATGAAATGGACAATCTTGGCGGCGTCAAGAGGCAATGCTTTCAGTTTGTCAAAATTGCAATTATTTTTGTCGAATCAAGTTAATGAACTTTTGTCAATCAATAGAATTGACTTAATTATGGATACATTGGAATTAGATCCTGAACAATTTGTTATGGTTCTTACGAAAAAATTGTGCGATAGGCTTGTGTTTATTTTAGACTTGTTCCCAGAGGATATGATAAAAGAACAAGAAGTTTTACTTGAACAAAATGACCAGTCTATGAGAAAATTTGACAAAGCAAAAGAACAGGCTCTTGAAAAAGTTGCCGATGAGTGTCGTGAGTTGATAAATTCAATAAACACTTTAGATGACGAAATTGCAAAAAGCAAAGAAATTAAAAGAGAGTACGACAGAATGAAAAACAATGCCGAACAAAGCGTTGTTGAAGAAGAAAGCGAGCCAAATGTTTTAACAAACGAGCAAATGGAAGCGGAAGCGGCAAGACAGGCAAATAGTTCAAATAGATTTACCAAAAAAGAGCCAAGTAAGAAAAAATTTAGATGGTAATAAGGGGCGAAGTTGAGCGCAATTAGGATTGTTACAATTATAATTTTAACATTAATTTTGGTGGCAATTTTTAGTTATTTTTTGCTGACCTACCTTTTGTATTTTATAACTTTACGGAAGGGCGCGTGGATTGGTAAATATGTAAAAAAAGTTTTTCATGAGAATGAAGACGAATACAAGATTAATCCTGCTTGGTGGGATTTACAAAATGCTCAAAAATTTCAAATAGAGAATGATGGGCTTAAACTTTCAGGATTTTATATTAAAAATCCGAATGTCAACACAAATAAACTTGCAATTATACTCCATGGCTATTATTCCGACCATAGAGATATGAATATACAAGCAAAATTGTTTTTGGAAAAAGGTTTTAACATTTTTTGTCCAGATTCAAGAGCGCATGGAGAAAGTCAAGGCAAAACAATCAGCATGGGTTATTTTGAAAAAAATGACCTTAAAAAATGGATTGAATTTTTAACAAATAAATTTGGTAAAGATACGCAAATCGTGATTTTTGGTTGGTCGATGGGTGCTGCAATTGCAAATTTGTATTGCAGTGGCGAAGTGTCACCAAATGTTAAATGTGTGATATCAGACTGCTCATACAACAATGCTTATGAAGAATTTAAATGTATGCTTAAACAAAGAAAACTGCCTAGCGGGCTTGCTATGTTTTTGCTAAACCAGGGCACAAAAATGTATGGCGAATTTTTCTTAAAAGAAGTTGATGTTGAAAGCGTGATAAAGTTCAACAAAGTGCCAACTTTGTTTATTCATGGCGAAAAAGATAGTTTTGTGCCGAGTTATATGAGTGAAAAACTGTTTGATGCCAAAGAAAAAGGCTATAAAAAACTGGTTAAATTTGAAAATGCCGAGCATTGCATGAGTTATGCCAGCGATAAAGAAAAGTATGTTAATATAATAAGTGAATTTATAAGCAGTTATTTTAAGTAATTTGTTTGACTTTAAAATCGCTAAATGTTAATATTATTTCCGCAAGGTTTTGCGGAAATTTTTATTTTAAAAGCAAAAAAATCGAAATAGGAGAGAAAAATGAAAAAATTTATTAGTATTGCATTAGTTTTTTGTTTGGCTATGACAGCATTTTTATTCGTTGGCTGTGCAAAGAGTCCAAACACTAACATTAAACTAGACGGCGGTCCAGAACTCAATGAACTTGTAACTGGCAACGGCTCATTCCAAGTTAGAAAAGGCGACTATGTTTATTTCGCAAGTGGCTATGTTTCAAAATCTGATTTGGGAACAGGCGGACTTACAAACGAACTCGGAGAAGTTACAAATGGTGCTTTGTATCGTGCAAAAGTTGAACTTAAAAAGACTTTGATTGAAGAAGACAATAATAACGATGACGAAGAAAGCGAACCAAAATATCAAGAAGAATACGTCCTTACAGACGTTCAGTTGTTATGCTCAAAACTTGTAGGTTTTGAAAACTCAGGCATCTACATTTTTGGTAACAAAATTTATTTTGGTACACCATCAACAATCAAAAATAGCGAAGGAACAGTTATGTATAGTTTGCTAACTTTCTATTCAGTTGATTTGAATGGTGAAAACTTGACAGAAGTTTATCAAACACAAGCATTTGCAAGCGGCAAATATTCTTTCATTTCTATCAACGGCAATTTATATCTCATGATTTTTGATGGCTCACAAATTTTGAGAGTTGATATGAACGGTAATAGCAAAGTTTTGGCAACTGATGTTGTATCAGCCGTTTTACCAAAGAGCGAAGTTGTTGCAGATAATTCATACAGTGCAACAGAAAATGAAAAATATGTTTACTATACAACAAAAAATAGTGAAAATACCGAAACAATTGATTACGGCAATGTTTTAAACAAAGTAAATATTGTTTCAGGCGAAAAAACTGAGTTGTTTAAACAAAGATATATAACAATCACTTTAAGCAAATTTGAAAACGATAAACTCTATTATAAGAGAAATGTAATGCTTTCTGAAATGTCACCATCAAGTGAAACATATTTATTCACAAACGATTTCTCAAAAACAACTTTTGCAGAAAGTGAAAAACAAATAACAAATCAATCTGCAATTACAAACATGGTTGAATACAAATACGAAGCGGAAGAACTTGACGGTTACACTTATGTAAACGGCGGAAAATTGTATTATCGTTCAAGCGATGGTTTGACAGTTAAAACTTTGTCAACAAGCGCATCATCTGTTTTATTCGTTCAAGGAAAATATGTTTATTATGTAAGTTCATCAGCAATTTATAGAGTTGATGTGACAAAAGATAATCCAAGTGGACAAAAATTGTCAGATTCTAACACAATTAACACATCTTATATAACAATCGATAGCAATTTCGTTTATTTCTATGTTAAAGATTCAAAAACAAGTGTTTATGAAACATACTATGTTGATTTAATCAATTTCGTAAGCGGTACAACTAAGCCAGTTAAAATTGTTGGATAAAAGGATAAAATATGGCCGAAGAATATAATTTTAAAGAGATTGAAAAGAAATGGCAAGATAAATGGGAAAACGATGAAAGATTAAAAGCCGTTGATTTTCACCCAACAAAGCCAAAATATTATATGCTTTACGAGTTTCCAAACACAAGCGGCAGTCTGCACATGGGACACCTAAAAGGAACAGTTCCAGCAGATGCACTTGCTAGATTTAAAAGATTTAAAGGCTATAATGTTTTATTTCCAATCGGTGGAGATTCTTTTGGTTTGCCAGCAGAAAACGCTGCTATCAAATACGGTATTAATCCTAAACAATTTGTTAAAGACGGCATGAAAAACATCTTGGACGGCTTTAAAAAATTGGGGCTTTCTTTTGATTGGTCAAGGACATTTTGCACCAGCGATCCAGAATATTACAAATGGACGCAATGGATATTCTTGCAACTCTTAAAAAACGGCAAAGCGTATAAAGAAAAGGGCACAGTAAACTTTTGTCCAAAATGCCAAACAGTTCTTTCAAACGAAGATAGTCAAGGCGGAATTTGCGATAGATGCGGCAGCGAAGTCGTTCAAGTTAATCGTGATGTTTGGTTCTTGAAAATGAAAGAGTATTCTGAAAAACTTCTCGAAAATGTTGATAGAATACAAATGTCAGATTATTTGAAAGAAGCACAAAGGAATTGGATAGGAAAAAGTGAAGGGATTCAACTAAAACTTGATTTGGTTGATGACAATAACAAAAAGATTGGGGATATAGAAATTTATACAACATGTATTGAAACGGTTTATGGCATTACTTTTGTTGTGCTTGCACCAGAAAATCAACTTGTTGATAAACTTAAAGATAAAATTAAAAACTTTGACGATGTTGTCAAATATCAACAGCAGACAGCATTAAGAAGTGAATTTGATAGAATTAGTCAAGTTAAAGATAAAACTGGCTGCAAATTGGAAGGTGTTTTTGCAATCAATCCAATAACAAAAGCAAAAGTCCAAGTTTATCTTGCAGATTTTGTTTTGAACAATTACGGCACAGGTGCTGTTATGGCTGTTCCATGCCACGACCAAAGAGATTACGAATTTGCACAGAATTTTAATATTCCAATGATACAAGTCATCGAAGGTGATGTGTCAACAAAAGCCGTTGAAAAAGCGGAATATTTGGAAAAAAATTCAAAACTTATGAATTCTGCCGAATTTTCTGGAATGCCGGTTAAAGAAGCAAAGAAGAAAATTGCAGAAATGGTTGTTGAAAAAGGTTATGGCAAAAAACAAGTCAACTATAAAATGCAAGACTGGCCATTTAACAGACAAAGATATTGGGGAGAACCATTCCCTGTTGTTTTCTGTGAACATTGCGGCATAGTTCCATTAGACGAAAAAGATTTGCCGCTCACACTTCCAGAAACAAACGATTATATGCCAAATGCAAAAGGTGATTCACCACTTTCAAAGATTGAAAGTTTTGTAAATTGCAAATGTCCAAAGTGCGGAGCACCTGCAAAGAGAGAAACAGATACAATGCCAAACTGGGCGGGTTCAAGTTGGTATTGGCTTAGATATGTAGATCCACACAACGATAAAGCGCTTGCAGATTATGACAAATTAAAATACTGGGGCAGTGTAGATTGCTACACTGGTGGAACAGAACATATAACGCGACATGTTTTGTATGCTTTCTTCTGGCAAAATTTCCTTTACGAAATTGGTGCAGTTCCAACAAGAGATCCATTCATTAGAAAAATGGGAAGCGGTTTGATTTTGGACGACGAAGGCAAAAAAATGAGCAAAAGTTCCAAAAACGGTGTTTCACCACTTGCAGTTATTGAACAGTATGGCGCAGATGTTGCGAGAATGCATGTTCATTTCCTTGCTGGTTACGAAGATAATTGTATGTGGACATTCAAGGGCATTGAAGGTATTGTAAATTTCCTTGATAAAGTTTGGAAATTGCAAGACATTATCAAAGGCGAAGAAGTTTCAAAAGAGCACGAAGTTGAACTCAATGCTTTAATCAAAAAACTTGAAGAAGATTATGAAAATCTTAAACTTAACACTGCAATATCTGCTTGCATGATATTCATGAAAAAAATCAAAGCAGACGGGTATATAACAAAAGAAGAATTAAGACAATATTTAATTGTGTTAAACCCACTTGCTCCACATTTAACAAGCGAGTTATTTGAGAAAGTGTTTAACAAAGACATTCTTGACGAGTCATGGCCAAAATATGATGAAAATAAAACTCAAAAGCAAGAAATCAATTTGCCAATTCAAGTAAATGGGAAAATGAAAGGCACAATCGAAATTTCAGTTGGCACTTCCCAAGAAGAAATTGAAAATATGGTTTATTCAACTGGTAAGGTTGATAAGTCACAGGTTAAAAAAATAATTTATATTCCTAATAGAATTATAAACTTTATAGTTTAATAAAAAAAATCACGATTTTCGTGATTTTTTTATGGTTTAAAGAAGGATTATTTGTTTTGCAATGCAAGATAGTCGTTTGGATTAATTTGATTGTTGTCTTTTAAAAGTTCAAAATGTAAGTGTGCACCAGACTTAAATTCTTCGCCAGCACTGTTTGATACTGAGCCTAACTTTTGACCCTTTTTAACTTTGTCACCAACTTTTACGGCAACTTTGCTGTCGAGTGAAGAATACTTGCTTGTGAATTGGTCGTTGTGTTTAATAACAATGACAGTGCCTTCAATATTGTTTGTGTAAAGTTGAACAATTTCGCCGGCTTCTGCTGCTAAAACATCAGTTGAACTTTCACTTCTTAAATCAACGCCTTTGTGAGTTTCATACCAGCCCATTGTTTCGTTGTACAAGAATTCTTCTCTGGAATAGTCATGTAGAACTTGACAATCAGCAAGTGGCAAAGTGAAATTCAAAGCATTTCCGCCAACTTCCATTGGATCTTTATTTTCAACATTTAAGTCCGTGCTTGTTGGTCTGCCTGTTAAAACAACTGAAAGTGTAACAACAAGAACGATAACAGCAACTGCGATAAAGTATCCGTATTTCTTTAAAAAGTTTTTAAAACCCTCTCCTCTTTTTTTGATTTTGATTTGATTACCCATCTTTAACCTCCTGCGCAAATTATTGACATATATTTTTTCATTTATACATTCAATTTTTAAATTAATAACTTCCGAGCAGAAGCGGCAATCCTACCTTATTTTCAAAAGAAGAAACAAGAATTTGAACATTAACTTTTTTGCCATCTATGATCACAAATTTATTAAATTTATTTGTGCAAGCGTAAATAATTGTTTTTTCTTGATTATTTATCATAATTTTTTGTTTTTTCACTATTTTAGCGTTTAAAATTTCCAAAATATTTTCGAGTTTAAGATTTGTTGTAAATTCAAATCCATTAAAATTTGTTTCTGCAATAAATTTTGCTGCGTTATCTTTGGTTGGGGCGATATATATTCCAATTCCATTTTTATATGTTTTTTCATTTTCAAAATCTATATTAGAAGAATAATATATCTTAATATTACTTGCTTCTAACTTACTTAAATCAATATCGTTGGAATAACATAAAGATGTAAGCGAAATTAAAAGAGTTGAAAATAAAAAAGCAATAAATCTTAAAACATTTGAATTCATGTTAAGAGTTATTGCCACTTTTGATAAAATTTATACAATAATTTAGGCGAAATTTAAGTATCCTAGTCGCATCATTGCATTGAGTTGAAAGCAATTTGACGAGAGTGCGACATAGGAGATGTTTTCATAAAAGTTATTTTCGTTTATTGTTCTGACTTCTTTTTGTGAATATAAATTCATCATTCTTTTTGAAATTTTTGATATTTTATTTTTTATTAAAAGTATGCTTGCATTGAGTTTCGGTCTGATACATTTTGCTTTAAAGAAAAATTGATTTGTTGTTAAGTTTTGATAATTTTGAATAAAATCTTCAAAAAAAGTGCAATTTTTGCCATTTTTTTGCAATATTTTAATCAAATATTCGTAATTTGGCGTGTTTTTATAATACAGATTATTGCTTGTCCAAAAGTGCTCGTAGATTGTTAGAAGTGCATTTGAAGCGATTAACGCACGCCTTCCGAAGTTTGAATTTAAGTTATCGCTTTGTGGCAAGGTGGCAATTTCAATCATAGCCAAATCGCAAGAGAGTTCGTCTGCGATTGTAAAAAGTTCAATTAGATTGTCCATCAAATTTAAAATGGCAACTTCTTTTTTCAAACTTAGCCAGTTGATTAAACCTTCTGTTTTATTGATAACTTTTTTTAGCGCGTTTATGGCATAAGTGTTGTCATTTGAGAAAAGCAAATTTTTAACTTGCTCAGAAAATATTGTTTCTAAGAATGAGAATATAAAACAACAAGTTGAAAAAACAAAATTATCCGGACTTGATTTTATGATGTTTTCGTCAATAAAAACTTTTTTTGGATAGTCTAGCAATACTTTTTCAGTTGTTAGTGAATTTGTTTTATAAGCATAGTTTGTGAAATAACCAAAGTGAGATATTGTTGATGGCACAACAACATAGTCTACGCCCAAACTTTTTGCTACAAGTTTTGACAGGTCGGTCACTTTTCCTGCGCCAAAAGAAATTATCAAATCGCAGTTTTGTGCTTTGCTTGCCGAGCGAATTATGTTCTCATGGTCTTCAAGTTCTGGGTTAAATTCTTGAACAAAAAAGTCTATGTTTTTATCATTTAAAAAACACATTAAAGCGGGAAGATACAACTTTTTTGGCGTTTTTGATGTAAAAATCGCTATTTTTTTGTAATTTTCGGCAAATTCTGCTAAATCTTCAAAAACTCCTTTCTTAAAAACTATCTTTTCTATTGGGTTGAATGAACTCATATTTTGTGCTCCTTAATAGCGAGTTTACTATTCTTTCAATGTCTAAAAATAGAATAATTTGTGAAATAGTTTGTTTTCTAATAGAAAATGGTTTAAACTCTTTGTGATGGAACTTGAAGGCATTGTTGACGAAATAATTTTTAGAAATGACGATAACGGCTATACCGTTTTTCTTTTTGATTGTTCCGATAAAGGTCATGTTGCTGTTGGTAGTTTTTTGAGTATCAATGTTGGCGAAAACCTTAAACTGGTTGGCGATTTCAAACATAATGGTAAGTATGGAATGCAATTTCAAGTTGACAGTTATGAAAGTATTGCGCCAAAAACTCGAAACGGCATAATAAGATATTTGTCAAGCGGACTTATTAAAGGCGTTGGTCCTGTGACTGCCGAAGCGATTGTAAAAAAGTTTAAAGAAAACACTCTTGAAGTTATTGAGTTTAATCCTGAAAAGTTGGTTGAAGTTCGCGGCATCTCTAAAAAGAAAGCCGAACTTATTTCAGGGTCGCTGGTTGAAGTTAGGGATATGCAAAATGCGATGGTATTTTTGCAAGGCTATAATATTTCAACAACTATTGCTTTAAAAATCTATGAGATATACAAAAACAGCACAATAGAAGTTGTGAAAACAAATCCATATAGATTGGTTGAAGAAGTTAACGGAATTGGTTTTGCAAAGGCAGATAAGATTGCGCAAAGCATGGGAATTGCGGTTGATAGTCCGTTTAGAATTAGGGCGGGCATTTTGCATATTTTAAACGAAGCGAGCGATAAAAATGGTCACACATATATGTTAAAACCGCAACTTGTTGAAGGGGTTAACAAACTTTTGGCGCTAGAAAATGTTGATGTTTCAAAAATATTTGAAGATATTTTTGATGTGCTTCAAAAAGAAAACTTGGTTAAGGTATTTTGGGAAGATAAGCACGAGATAATCATGCTGACAAAAATGTATAATGCTGAAAAATATGTGGCTTCAAAACTTGCTATTTTGAATAATTCTAACATTGAAACAGACTTAAACTTGGACGATGAAATAACATTTTTTGAAAGTCAAAAGCACTTAAAATTGCACCAAGACCAGAAAAATGCAATAAAAATGGCAATAAACAGTGGCGTGAGCGTTATCACTGGTGGCCCAGGCACGGGTAAAACAACGATAGTGTCATGCGCTCTTGAAATTTTTAAGATGTTGAATAAAAACATTTTGCTTTTAGCGCCAACAGGTCGTGCAGCGAAAAGGCTTTCTGAAAGCACGGGCGAAGAAGCAAAGACAATACATCGCGCACTTGAAATTGATTTCCGCTCAAAACTGGGCTTATTTGTTTACAACGAGAAAAATCCTTTGCCATACGATGTTATCATTGTTGACGAAGTTTCAATGGTTGATGTTGTATTAATGAATAGTTTGCTAAAAGCGATTTCAAAAGGGTCAAAACTGATTTTGGTTGGAGATAAAGATCAATTACCTAGCGTTGGCGCGGGAAATGTGTTGGCGGATATTTTAAGCAGTCAAACAATAAATGTGACACAACTCACGCAAATTTACAGGCAAGAAAATGATAGTTTGATTATTTCAAACGCTCACATGATAAATGAAGGAGTTATGCCTGTTTTAGACAATAAAAGTTCAGACTTTTTCTTTGATTCCAAGGAAGAAAGGGCAGACATTTTTAATAGTATTGTATCGCTTGTGACGCAAAGAATACCATCATTTTTCAAGATTGATAAATCTAAAATACAGGTTCTTGCACCATTGAAAGCGGGTGAGTGCGGAATTGAAAATATAAATGTAAGTTTGCAAGAAAAAATTAATCCGCCACTTCCAACAAAAAATGAAATTAAAGTTGGGCAAACAATTTTCCGTGAAGGCGACAAAATTATGCAGACGGCAAATAACTATAATTTGGAGTGGAAAAAGAGATACGAACGCGAAAATTATTTTGAAGATGGTGCTGGTGTGTTTAATGGAGATATAGGATACATTCACAAAATAATTCCGCAGACTTATGAAATGATTGTTTGGTTTGAAGATGGCAGAGAAGTCGTGTATCCACGCAGTGAACTTTCGCAACTTTCTCTTGCTTATGCTATTACAATTCACAAAAGCCAAGGCTCGGAGTTTGACGCTGTTGTAATTCCTGTTACAAGCGGACCAAGTTTGATTTTTACAAGAAATTTAATTTATACGGCTGTTACAAGAGCAAAAAAATTGGTCGTTTTAGTTGGCTCAAAGTCCGCTTTAAAAAGAATGATATCAAACACATACATGGCTAAAAGGTTTACGCTTTTAGAAAAATTTTTAATTGAAGAAAATAAAAAATATAAATTATTATTTTCGGAAAATAATTAAAAAATTAAAAAATCAATAAAAAATAGCATTTTTAATTAATTTTTATTTAATTTTGCTATTTTTTTATTATTTTAATTAATTTTTTCAGGATTTATTGCAATTTATTTAATAATTAATTTTGCTAAAAATTAACCTTAAATTTGTTTGACTAAAATATTATATAATTATATAATTATTTTAAATAATTTGCGGATAATAATTTTATTCTCAAAAAAATATACAAATGGGGGCAATATGAGAACATTAAAAGTTGCATTAATTGTATTTTTTTCAATTTTAGGAATTGTGGGGGCGACTGTTCTTGGTTTATACCTAACAGGCAAATTAAATGTTGAGGCCATTCCACCAGCAGACATTTTTTACGCCGATGTAACAGTTGACGAAAATGGAAATCAAACTTTCACTTCTCATACAGGTGAATATTTTGCTTCAAGCAATTTTGAAATGATAATCGGCACGACTTCAAAAAGTGAAGATTATAACCAAACAAAAGTAAATTTAGATTTCGGCACAACAGTTGCTAAAAGATATTTGAAAGTAAATTCAGAAACTTTAACTCCATATTGTTACACATTGGACGAAAACGGCAATCAAGTTAAATACGAGTTGACCGATGAAGCGAATGGAAATTACATAACGAACGGAAAAATTGTTGTTCCAAAAACTGTAACCATTGGCAGAGCGTTTAAAGTTTTGCTTTGTGTTTCAACAGATGAGGCGTCTGACGGAGCAATAGATGAGAACACTAAACTTTATAATATCGGCGGAACGGTTGTGTTGTATGCTCAATCCGAAGCAAAGTCTTTGAGCAGAATTAATACAACAATCAATATTGATGTTCCAGTTGAAAGCATCAGAATAATTCCAACAACAAGCAATGGTGGTGAAGAAAAAGTTTTAAACACCATTATTGAAAACGACAAACTTTATTATGTTGTCAACCTTGAAACTTTCTTCGGTTTGAAAGTGGAGTTCTCGCCAGCAAGAAGTGCATATCTTTATGGAAAAGATGGCTCAAATGGCACTGCTCAATTTAAAAAAGTAATATTCGGGCTTAACAACGATGAAGAAAATATTGTATTGGTTGATGCGGACGGCAATATGATTGCTGGCGTGTCAGATATTGCAAGAATGCTTAGCGTTCTTTCTGGCGATGGCGAAGTTTTTGCAAGAGTTTTCAAAAATGCTGCAGATAACAACGCTAACGCTGGATTATCACTCGCAGAACAATACGAATTAATGGCAAATAGTGGTGTTAGCGCAAGTGCAAACATTCGTGTTACAAATATCACTATTGACGGCTTTGAAATTTCAGATAAATATCATGGCGCGGGCAATGAACTTGATTTTGATATCAACAACAGGTTGATTATCACAGCAAACAACGAACTTTTTGGAAAATCACTCCAAATTGGAATTTTGGCAGATGGATATTCACAAGGCGCAGTCCAAAAAGAAATTGAAAATATTTACCTTTCAATCCAAGTATTCAAAAATGGTTCTTGGGTTGATGCTACCGCTGGTGATAACAAATATTTCGCCTTTGTTGGCTCGCAAGTTTATGTTATGAATTTGTTAGACAGCGATTATTATGGATTTAACTTCTATCAAGTTAAATTTAACCGCAACATGCCAAACAACTCATATTGGGAAATTGCGGCACTTGCCAATAACGAAAATGCAGACTATTCGTCAATTAGAATTCAAGTATTCTATAAGTCGAGCGAAGGCATTGTTGAAAACAATTCCAAATATGGCCCATACGATGTTGAATGTGTTGTAAATCCAGTTGTTGAACCAGAAGTTGAATGGAACGACAATTCAGATTATAAACAATCTGACGAACTTGTTGCAGATAACAGAAATGAAGAGATTTTATTCTATGTTGACGGCGTTGCAAATCCAATTATTATTGATTTGACAAATTTGGGACTTATTACAAATCTTGATCAAAATCCTGCAAATACTTTGATTAAATATTTCATCTGTTCAAAAACTGATGCAAATTTAGATAGTAAAATTAATTGCAGAAAGTACAATGGTCAACTTCAAGGTTTGCCAACCGGTATGCAATATGTTTATGAACTTTTAAGCGATGAGAAATTGATTATTTCATCAATGGGCGATGTTTCAGAATTTGAGTTTGACATTGTTTTTGCAGTTGTTCAAAATGACTTCTATGGCAACGCAGTTAAGGACGGCGATAGTTATGTAATTAAAGCGCTCCCAAGCGCCCAAAACGGTTCGC
Source organism: uncultured Bacillota bacterium (assembly GCA_937889705.1). Lineage (GTDB taxonomy): Bacteria > Bacillota > Clostridia > Christensenellales > UBA1242 > UMGS687. Next base: position 25,682 of record CALBYO010000129.1, read on the forward strand.
TCATTACTTTACCATTCAGAATTTCAAAAACTGTTGATATTTCAAACGAGTCATTGAGTGTTGTTATTAATACGCCTGTTTCTCCATACGGCGAACCAACATTCGTGCTTCAAAGAACTTCAAATTCTTTAAAACTTGCTATAAAAATCAAAACAACAGATGTTGAAATCTTCAAAAAACAAGTTGATGCGGGCAATATAACTTTGCACGCTTATGAAAATAATGTTTTAGTAAACTATTTGCATTATTACAATGACGGCGTTAATTATCCGCTTGAAAACGCATTGGCGGCGTATTTGGAAACAAATCCAACTGTTTTAACAGACGGCGAATATACGATTTTTGAAATCAACTTGTCAACTGGCGAAATTGCATTTGCTGATGCGGAAGACGAAAAAGCAATCAATATTGTTTTGAATTATGTTGTGAACACAGAAAAAGGTGATATGAATTTCACAGCAAGCACAACAAATATAAACATTTACTCAGGTAAAATTAACGATTTAAAAATCAAATACTCTTACATTGACGACAATGGCGTAACTGTTGAAAAATATTTTGAAGGCAACGAAATAATCAACATTGTTAAACGAATTGTAAATAATGTTGGCGTAACGGAAATCTCTACTATCTACACAATGGAGATTGACGGTCAAGAAAGAGAAATTGTAATTTTAACAAACGATTATTTGAATGTTGAATTTACAAAATATGGCATAGACGATGTGCTTAATATTTCGTCAAGCAATTCACTTGTTTTGCAAGTTAGTTATATGTCGCTTAACGACGAAATTAAATATCAATTATCAGCATTGAAAAGCGGCGAAAATGTTAGAGTAACATTCAAACCACAATTTGCTCATTCAAACTTCAAAGCTATCACACTTGTATTCAATATTGATGCAAACTTTGAAGTTGATGCAAACGATACAGATTTTAGAAATGGCGTTGCAAGCACTCCAAAAGACGGAATTTTAAATTATGATCCAAGTCGCGGCTACACAATTATCGGCGCACCAATTAAACAAACGGGCGATAAATATGAAATTGTTGCAGTTGAAGACTCAAATGTTGAATACCTATTTAAAAACTTAGTTCAAGTTAGTGTTACGACTTCGGCTGGTTCTGTTGTTGTAAACGATAAATTAAAATTCACTTTGGAAATTCCAGACGACTTGAAAAGCTTTATAGAACTCATTTACGTTGACGGCGAATTAATCGGCTTTAAACCAATAGCAAAACTTGGTAAAGCAGCAAATTTGGTTGTTTACTATTACAGTTCAGAAGTTGGTTTTAACTCTGGCGTTTTAAATATTAATCTTGCATCATATTATCAAGCACAAGGCACGATTGATAACCATGACGGCGCAGATGTTTCACAAAAAGAGCCAGACGCAAAATTTGTTTTTGCCGAAGCAGATATAATTTTAAACAACTTTAAAGTTTTGGGCTTTAACTTGGAAACAGGAATTTATGATGTTGAAATCAATACTGGACTGGGCGCAAAAATTGCTGCAATACTTAACCAATTAACAGCAATTACAAGCGACGAAACAAACTTGTTAAACATACTTCAAATTTTTGCAAGTCAAGACGCAGGAGAGTTGATTTTTACTCCAATTTCAATCAAATTTGCACCTGTCAGCCAAGTTCAAAAATATGTTTTAACTTTCGCTTTTAACGACAATGTTGCCGAAAATGCTTACAATTTCTCGATTGACTACATTTTCTATGTTCAACCTAATATTAAAGTTGATAAGAAAAAAATATTTGAAGTTAGAGATGAAATTTATTATCTTAACAACCAAGAAAATCCATTTAAAAATGGCTATACCTTGTATTGGTTTGAAACAACAAGTGATGGCGTTAATGTAATTAAATTCCCATTCAGCAGAATTTGCGGCGTTGAAAACTTTGTCGAAAGTAAATTCAACTTTGCTATTTATGAAGTTGGTGCGCAAAATGGCGGATTGACAGTTGGCACTCAATACACAATCTCAGGAGTCAAAAAATTAAGTTTATACGAACTTGTTGTTTATTATGCTGAGAATAAATTTACTTTTAGATATTTCGCAGAGCCAAATTTAAATTTGCCAGAGGAAATTGAAAAGGTAACTTATAACGGCGAAGAATACTTATCTCTTTACGCAAAACAGGATATATCAGGTTTGACAGTTTTGAGTTTTGGCTCACTTGCAAATAACGGCAACATTTTGTCTTATGCCGAACTTAGCAAAAAAACTGGCAACATTAATGAAGCGTACACAAGATATGGCAACTTAATTTTAAATATTAATAAAAACAAATTTGGGTTGTTTGAGACTTATGTTGTATTAACAAACGGTTCAACAGAAAGTGAAGAATATGTTGTGTATAAGGCTCTTATTTTCCCAGAACAATGGTCTTATATTGATTATGGCGAAACTGCTGTAACTGATGTTTATCAAATTTTAAATGGCGAAGTTGTAAAGAATATTAAAAGCGGAAAAGATATTGAAAACTTTGCAAATACTATTTTGGCAAATAATTTTGAGTACGAAATATATGATTTAACTGACTCAAAATTATTAGAAAAAGATAATTTGTTAATTAATGTTGATGTTAAAAATAAAACTATCAAAACAAATCCAATGGGTAAAAATCACAAGTTTAGAATCACTTTCAAAGTTAATTACCCAGATATTGCCGGCACATTTTATGCTTACACATTCAATTATTATGTTGAAGCAACTGCTTCGCAAACAATAGAAATTAATTATCCTTACACAGGAAGCGGAAACGGTGAAATTTTGGAAGATTTCAGTATTTCGCATAAAGTTTACTATGACGAATTTGAAAACAACCAATATATTATTGATTTAAAATCAAACAAAAATAATATGTTTGGAAAGGAGTTCGTAAAACTTACATCTAGCGGTGAAGGCGAATTTAATAATTTGATTTTTGAAATTGTAAAAGTTTATGTAAACAACGAAATAATAACAAATAACATTTCAAGTTATGTAACAATCGATAACAATGGCAAAGTTGTTTTGAAAAATGTATCTTATGAATCATTAAATGTGTTAATTAAAATCTCAACAAAAAATGGTGCAGAAGGTTATTACAAAATTAGCGTTCAAAATCGTGCTGTAAATTATGTTATTGGTGTTGATGATACCGAAACAGGAGCAGGATTTGCGGAAAATGAAATTGAAAAACTTGTTCGTAAAGATTTGCAAGATGGAAAATACGATCTTTCAAACTATGTGCTTAGGATAAGAGAAGGTTCATCTTCATATTCCGAAGTTAAAAACTTACCGCTTCATTTTGCAGTTTTAAACAAAGACGGAGTTTTGCAAACAACAAGCAATATCATATATTATGATTCCACAAAGCAAGAATTGGTAGTGGGCTCATCACCAATTAAGCAAACAGCAACACTTTATGCTTTCACATCAGAAGGCGTTGTGGCTAAAATTGAAATTGATATTGACAGCCCTATAAGCATAAGCCAAACCAGGGACAACTATGACGGCGGAGAAAATGACGCCCATGGTTTGTATGGTGACCAAATCGTTGATTTGTTTAAATACTTATCGATTTCTTATGAGGGTACAAAAGTTGAAGATGTTAATGGTTACAAATTTACAATAATAGCTAATGATTATGTTTCAATAGATGGCAAGAACTTAGTAATCAAGCCATATTTCAATGCTAATAATGAATTTATAGAAATTACAATCAAAGTCCAACTTTGGGGTGAAACACAAGACGAAAGTGGAAACCCAATAAAAAACCCTCTTCCTGGAACTAGCGAAGATATTAAATGTGAACTTGAAATTACTTTCAGCATCATGCCAAATGTTATAGTAGACAATCAAACAGTAACAGTCAAAGCAAATCAAACATTGACATGGAAAGAGATTGATAATTTATTTAACCTCAAAAAAGGTGGTGGTTATTCATATAACTTGGGAAGTTTTACACATAATTTGCTTGCAGAAGAATTGAAACTTTATGAAACATCAAATACATTATTAGAAAAAGAATTGCAGTTTGACACAGGAACAAAGACTTTAACATTTGCTCCAAAACCAGTTATGGCAAAAAGAGAAATTGTTATAACATTTAAGATTTCCAAAGGAGATTTTGAAACAACTGGAACTTTAACAATTACGATTGAACCAGACACCGATGTTGAAATCAATTATCCAGATTTTGGAACTGGCAGAAATTTTGACGCACTTTATATATATAAAGAAGATTATAAAGACAATATTTTAGATTTAATAGAAAGTAAGTACATTCAAATAATTGGCAAAGGAACAAATACACAAATTGTTTTAAGAGCAACATCTGATTATATTTCTATAACAAATAACAAAATTACTTTAACTGGCGATGCTTTGAGCTTGGAATCAAATGAGACGATTGTTATTTCGATTTATGTCGACGGACTTTTAAGAAGCACATTCACGTTGGTAATTTGCAATAATCCAGTGTTTACTGCAAGTTTTGATAACGGATTTAGTGAAATTAGCGAAGATTTGTTAAAAGATGAAGTCACAGGAAATCCATTCTGGTTTGTAGATGGCAGCATCTCAATTAAAACAGAACAAAATAGAAGAGGTCTTGTATTTGGAATTTATATTATTGCAAGAAATAAATTAACTGGTGTTGAAACAAGAGTTTTAATCGGTGGAGAAGGCTCACAAGAAACAGTTAAGAGTGCAGTGCTATATTTTGCTGATTACGACAGTCTAGACAGAAAATTAACTCTTAATAAGGCAATAGAGAGAAATGCTGATAACACTTATTCATTCGCTAAAATCTTTGCAGACGAAGGAATTGACATTGCCACTTGCGAATTCTATTTTGGTGAATTTGTGGTAAATGAAAATCAAGTTGTTTTGGGATCTAATCTCCAAATCAAGCAACCAACAAAACGCATTACCTACTATTACAATGGTTTTGAAATGACTTTCTCAGAAGCAGCAACTTTGTTTAAAGTTGGCGGAAAAAAGATAAGTGAGTTTGGACTTCAAGGGGAAGGGGAAAGCGGATCTTATACATTAATTAACGCAAACAGCAGTGTTGAAATTGCTAAATATGAATTTAAAGTTGTTAAAGATTACAAATTTGACGACAACAACTTTGCAAACAGTCCAACAGGTGGCTCAACAAGTTCAGTTACAAAAGATACATATAATGACAAAGAATTCGACAATCTATATGGCGAGCAATATAGGGTTTCAAAAACGATTGAATTGACGGCGGGTAATAGTTATTCGTTAATTGAATTGTTAAGAGGCTTAGGTTTAACCTCTTATAGAGGTGGTGCTTATCAATCAAAAGAAAAGATATATTTGGAGCATGGAAATTACACAACTAATGAAAACTTCAAATATAATTTAGGTTCATTAATCTCGCTTCAATCAATTTTGTCGGAAGAAAATATCATAGATTACACAATCACACCAAATGGTGCAAAGAAAGGTGGAGATATCGTTCACTTGGTTGTAAGGTTTGGTGCAGACGAGCTTGCCTCAACGAACGCCTATGCGGACGCAGACACTTATATTATTAGAATCAAGATTCTTCCAAGTATAACAATCACTCCAACATCTGCTAGTGGTGAAAACATTTTGTCGTATGAAGGAAACACAACAACGGGATTAACATTAACGGCTGGCACTACAATGCCAAAGAATACTGATAACCTCTACTTCAATATTCCACTTTCAAAACTTGTAACAATCAGCGGAAATTATGACATTACAAAAATGATTGTGTCAGTTGGTAGTGGTTCTGAGTATGTTGTTGGTGCTGGATACGCAAACAGGCTTGGAAAATTGCCAGACAGCGACGAATATGGAATTCAGTTTAACAAAACGATTTTTGGTGGAAATATAATTGAACTTACAATTTCTGATAGGTTCGGTTATAGCGAAAGCATTAGAGTTCAATATTTGAATAGCAAAAATGTATCGCCAACAATCTTATCAAATCCATCTTCAATATTTGAAGGCGATCAATTTACTTTGGCTTTCTATAAAGGACTTGACAAAAATGGTCTCAAAGAATATCAATGTTTTGGTGCGCAATCTGGGTCACTCACAGAAACTACATTAGCTGGCATACCAAATGTAATTATCATAAATGGTTTTGATCAAATAGAAGGTGTGAAGTTAACAAATGAAGGAACTGGGGATCTCGTATCATATAACCTAGGCACAAAAGAAGCTGCTGTTGATGGTACTAAACTTACACTTGGTTATAACGACAATTCGATTTTTGGAAATAACATCAGATTATTACCAAATGAATTTGGTTTAAAAATTAGGTTAACAGTTCAAAACAGCGCAATCGGTAAAAGTGAAGTTGTTGAACTTGATGTAAACACATCTTTGAACCAAAGATATAAAGTTCAAGCAAAGGGCGATTATGGTAGGTATTCTACAATCTATCTTGGCAACGGAAATGATTATAAATTAACCGACTTGTTTGAAATTTACGATTTAAAACTTGGTGCAACAACTGATAAAGTAAAATTTGCGGATAATGGCAGCAACAATAGCGAAACTAAAGGATATTTGATAGGAATTAAAGATGGTAAATTAACTTTTGGTGGAGCATCATTCGCTGAAAACAATAAGATATCTGCCACAGAAGAAACCAAATTTAAGTTTAACCTTTCTGGTGAAGGGTTGGGAACGAGTGTAGATCACGAATATGGCTTCAACATTGCATTAACTCCAAAGTATTATGCGGTTGAAATGAAGGATGCAGATCAAAACTACGGAATTGTTGTTGATGGCAATGCGCAGAGTTCTTATAGTGGCACAGATTGGAAAGGTAGTATTATTTATCTTGACTATTATGGAAATGTAGTAGCAACAGGTGAAATTTCAGATGTTTTATATTCAAAAGTTTCAGGTATTGGAACGCTATCATCTGATAATCTTTCTGCACTAAGCGCTAATAGCCCTGTAACTATTGCTGTGAATTCAGATGGGGTTGAAATTGGACAAGTCATGGTCACAATGAGAAGGTATTATGCGTTAACTGGCGGCGGAACTTCAAGCGGTATAGGTTCAACAAACAAGTTGGACTTTGCGCTATGGACTAATGGAATAAAGGCACTTGTTGTTCAGACGACGACTGGTGAAGATCTTAGCCAAGGAATTGGTTTGTTCACTTATTCCACAATCACTAAAGGCTATGACATTACTTATGAAGATGGTCAATATAAACTTGTTAAGATTTCTGACAACTTTAAAGAAAATGATGAAGTTGCGGTCATTGTGAAGTATATGGGGAAAGAGTTGGGAATGCTTAGAATTAGTATCCAAAAAAATACTAATGGCGATGTTGTTGTTGTTGACTTGCCGTTTGATGCTTTGTCAGTTGTTGATGAGGGAAAGAAAGAAATAATTCTTGCCAAAGAAGGCTCTGAACAAAATAAAACTATTAAATTTGAAGATTGGGCAAATTTGATTCAAGTGTATAATTCACAACATACCAATATAAAAGTCTCTTTATATGCAGTTTATTCGTTATTTAATGTTACAATAACAACAAATGGATATAAATTGGAAGGTGGCAACATTGTGAAAACTGATCAATCCGCTTTCAGCGCAGGAGAAATTTCTATTGCTTTCTCGATAAAATATAAGAAGTCTGATGGAACAGAACAAGATTGTGGTTCACAAACCTTAAAATTTAATATAAAGGCTCCACAAACAACTTAATAAACTATAAAAAAGTTTAAAATATTTGTTGACACTCCGAGAAAAGTGTGTTACAATGCTTGTAACACTCAGATTTCGGGGTGTTTTTTTAAGGAGAGAAAAATATGGCAAAGAAAAATGTTGCTCGTGCACACATCATGATTGCTTGCACAGAATGCAAAGAAAGAAATTACGCAACTGTAAAAAATAAGAAGAACGACCCAGAAAGAATTGAAATTTCTAAACATTGCCCAAGATGCAACAAACACACTCTTCACAAAGAAACAAAATAGTTTTTGTTTCAATTTTTTGTTAAACAAAAGATGTTTAATTTTGTGAATTTTAGGAGTTAAAAATGGGAAAGAAAAATAAAAAGAAAAATCAAGTTTTAGCGGGCGGACCAGTTTTGGAAAACACTGATGCAAATGCTACGGCAGAAAATCTTGTTTTAGAAGCAGAAGCGGATAAACAAGAAAATGTTCAACCAGAGCAAGCACCAGTTAAAGAAGACGTTAAAAAGTCTGATGCTGGCAGCAAAAAGAAAAAAGTTAAAAAAGAAAAGAAAGAGTCAAAACTTGCAAGAAGATTTAAAGAAACAGGTTCTGAACTCAAAAAAGTAACTTGGCCAACATTTAAAGAAACTGTTAAAAGAACAGGTGTTGTTTTAGGTGTTGTTATCTTCTTTGGCCTTATACTTTTTGCCTTTGACTATATCTTAACAGTTCTTTCAAGTTTGCTTGCTGGTAAGACTATCACAGCAGTTCAACAATGGTTGTCTGTTGGTCTTGCTTGCGCTATCGTTGTTATCGCTGTCGTTTGGATTATTGTATGGGCAGTAAGAAAGAAAAACAGAGATAGGAGATAGGCATGGACGAAAAAGAATTAGAACAAGTTAGCGAACAAGTTGAAGCAAATAACGAAGAAAGTGCCCCAGTGGCTGTTGAAGCAAAGGATAAAAGCGTAAGTCCTTTTAGAGATAGCCCAGATAGCAAATGGTATGTTCTTCACACTTTTTCAGGCTATGAAAATGTTGCGAAAGAAAATTTGGAAACAGTTGTTGAAAAATTCAATTTGCAAGACAGAATTTTCGATATTATCATTCCTATGGAAGATGTTATTGAAGAAAAAAATGGCAAGAAAAAACTTGTATCAAGAAAGGTTATGCCATGCTACTTACTTGTTAAAATGATATATGGTGACGATATGTGGCACAATATCACAAGAACAAGGGGTATTACTGGTTTCGTTGGCCCAAAAGGCCGTCCACTTGCTCTTACGGAAGACGAAATTAGAAAAATGAGATTGGAAGTTATCAGAACAGATATCAATATCCAAGTTGGAGATAAGGTTGAAGTTATTGATGGCCCACTTATGAATATGCTCGGAACAGTTCTCACTGTTGATGAAGTAAATTCAAGAGCAAAAGTAAATGTCGAAATGTTCGGCAGAGAAACACCAGTTGACTTAGATTTCAGTCAATTAAAGGTTGTTAAAGATTAATTTGGTTTTATCGCGAAAGCGTTAAAATATATGGGCAGAGCCCAAACAAAATCGTGGGAGAGATGTTTAGCCACATCTTGATAGCACCACAAGGGAGGTAGAAATATGGCTAAGAAAATTAATGCAATTGTTAAACTTCAATTGCCAGCCGGTAAAGCCACACCAGGACCACCAGTCGGTTCATCACTTGGACCTCATGGTATCAACATTGCAGGCTTTACAAAGGAGTTCAACGAAAAAACAGCAAATCAAGCAGGTTTAATTATCCCTGTTGTGATCACTATCTATGCAGATAGATCATTTGATTTCGTATTAAAAACTCCACCAGCTGCTGTTTTAATCAAAAAAGCAATCGGAATTGAAACAGGAAGCGCAAAACCAAACAAAACAAAAGTCGGAACAATCAAAAGAGAGCAAATCAGAGAAATTGCAACTCTTAAAATGCCAGATTTGAATGCATCATCAATTGAATCTGCTATGAAAATGATTGAAGGCGCAGCTAGAAGCATGGGCGTCGTTGTTGAAGACTAGGAGGCAATATGAGTAAAGGTAAAAGATATAATCAAGTTGCTTCTATGGTAGACAGCACAAACGCATACGATGTTCCAGAAGCACTTGAAATCATCACAAACGGCGCAAAAGCAAAGTTTGACGAAACAGTTGAAGCACATTTCAGACTTGGTGTTGATGGCAGAAATGCTGACCAACAAGTTAGAGGCGTTGTTGTTCTTCCACACGGAACAGGTAAATCTGTTAAAGTTTTAGTTATCGCAAAAGGTGACAAAGCAAAAGAAGCTCAGGAAGCTGGTGCAGATTTCGTTGGTGCAGAAGAAATGGTTCAAAAAATCTTGACAGAAAACTGGTTCGGATTTGACGTTTGTATCACAACTCCTGATATGATGGGTGTTGTTGGTAGAATCGCTCGTGTTTTAGGACCAAAAGGCTTGATGCCAAATCCTAAGAGCGGAACTGTTACAATGGACGTTAAAAAAGCTATTAACGATGTTAAAGCTGGTAAAGTTGAATATAGGCTTGACAAAACAAACAATGTTCACGTTGTAATTGGTAAAGTAAGTTTCGGGAAAGATAAACTTGTAGAAAACTACGAAACAATCTATAACGCAATTGTAAAAGCAAAACCTGCTGCTGCAAAAGGAACATACATTAAAAATGCTAGTGTTTCATCAACAATGGGACCTGGAATTAAAGTTAAAGCTTAACAAGAGCAAAAAGCACTCAGTAAAATGAGTGCTTTTTTTATGAAAAGATGGCTTTGAGAATTATGCCAACAATAAAGGAAAGAACGGCAAGTCCGATTGTGCGATATACTAACATTCGGGCTTGTTTTTTCTCTTTTTGAAGGTCTTTTTTGAATAAATGTCCCTTAGATTTTAGCGATGTGCAATATATTGTGCCTTTTTTGCTGTCTGAGGCGACAAAGTCGATATAACTATCTTTTTGCAGGCTTTGCATGATGTCATCGAGTTCGGAAAGTGAAAGGGCGTGTTTTTTATCTGACACAAATTTGATAATTTCTTCGGCAGCAATAAGATGCGAACTTCTATCCGCACAAACATCAAAAAGATAGGACATAACTAATTTTTCTTTTTGGTCAAGTAGCATCTAAATTATTATTAGCAAAATTGCAGAAAAATTTCCTTTCAGTTGAAAATATAGTTGACAGAAAGGGCTATTTCAGATATAATTAACCGAACTTTTAAATTTATATGGAGGTAAAAAATGAAAAGAACATATCAACCAAAGAAGCGTCAAAGAAGCAAAGTTCATGGATTCCGTGCAAGAATGAAAACACAAGGCGGAAGAAATGTTATTAAAAGACGCAGAAACAGAGGCAGAAAAAATTTAGCTGCATAAAGTTAGGAGGGCGAAAAAATGTTAAAAAAAGAAAATCGCCTTAAAAAGAACAGTCAATTTTCATACATCTACAAGCATGGTCAAACGAAACATACCCCTATATTGTCCCTTAGTTTTGTTAAAACACAATATAAACCTTTCAAAGTTGGCTTCACAGTTAGCAAGAAAATCGGCAAAAGCGTTGTGAGAAGCAAGGTTAAGCGCAGATTGCGTGAAGCATTTAGGTTATTAATTGATAAAGTTAATGAAAATTATAACTACATTTTTATTGCTAGACCTGGAATTGAAAATGCTAATTTCCAAGAGATTCAACAGACTATGATAAGTCTTTTGGAAAAGGCAAATTTGATAACTAAAAGTTGAAAATTATAAGACAAATTGTCTTAATTTGATATATTAATGAATAAATTTTTAAAAATCATAAGTTTTCCATTTAAAGCGTTTTTAATTGCTTTAATTTATTGCTATAAATGGTTTATAAGTCCAATTTTGCCAAATGTGTGTAGGTTCACACCTAGTTGTTCGACCTACGCCGTGCAAGCAATAAAAGAATTTGGATTTTTTAAAGGTAGTTATATCGCATTTAAGCGGCTTTGTAGATGTGTGCCTAATGGAAAGAGTGGGTTTGACCCAATTCCGCTCAATATTAAAGGAGATTTAAAATGGCTTATTTAGCGTCAAAACTTTTAGGGGCTGTTAGTCAGCCTAACGGAGTTTGGGAAAAGATAATAATGGCATTCCACAATGGAATTCACAATTACGCGTGGGCTATTATTGTTTTTACAATAGTTTTAAAAGTTATTTTGTTGCCACTCGATTTTTTAAACAAATATGTAACAGCAAAAAACGCAAAAGTTCAAAAAGCTATTCAACCTGAGCTTGAAAAAATTCAAAAGCAATATGGCAATAACAAACAAATTATCAATCAAAAGACGATGGAACTTTACAAAAAGAACAATTACAGCGTAACAGGTTCATGCGTCGTGATGTTGATAAACATGGCATTAACTTTAACGATTTTCATTACATTGTTCAGCGGCTTAAACTCAATGGCTGCATATAAAGTTCAATATCAATATAATGAAATTCAAAAGAGTTATTATTCAGTTGAAGATTATAGCAACGACAATCTTGCTGAAAGATACAAATATTATTTCAACGAGTTTGCTAGTTTTGATGAAAACTTGAATGAAGAAGGCAAAATCAAAGACGAAGCAGCAGCAAAAGCTTATGCTATGGATAAAGTCAAAGCTGAAATCGCAACATACAACAACGAAGAAAACAATGCAAACGCGCTCCAAAGATACGGCGAAGTAAAAGAAAGTTGGCTTTGGATAGACAATATTTGGAAGTCAGATACGCCTTGGACAAACTCAGTTGCAACATTTAAGGAATACTCAAATAGCGCAAGAGCAACGTTTAAAGATGTTGAAATCAAAAACGATGCTGACGAGCAAATTGGAACTCTTACTGCTGACGATTTGAAGTCTTTGGCAGAAGCAGAATACAATCAAATTATGGATCCAATTCGTGAGTCTGCCGGCAGAGCAAATGGTTACTTAATCGTTGTTATCTTGGCAGCAGGTTTGAATTTAATTTCACTTCTCGCTTCGCAAGGAAAACTTAAATTTAAGAGAAAGAAAAAGACAACTCTTGAAGAAGAACCAAAGCAAAAACAACCAGGTGGCTGGCTCATGTTGGTGCTTCTTCCAGCAATCATGATTTATATCACTTTGATTTACAACGCAGTGTTCGGTCTTTACATCTTTGTAAGTTCACTTGTCACAACAGCGGCAACGCCACTTATCAACTGGCTAATCAATGTAATTGACAAGAAAAAGCAAGCGAAAAAAGATAAAGAAGTGACTGTATCATACAGTAGAAAAAAATAAGGAGAAAATTATGTTATTCGAATTTGAAGCAACAGGCAAAAATATAGAAAAAGCGATTGAAAATGCTTTGTTTGAATTAAAAGCAGTTCGTGACGATGTTGACATCAAAATTTTGGAACAAGGCGGATTATTCAAAAAAGCAAGAGTTCTTGTTACAATCTCGGAAGACGCAAGAGATAAATATATCAAACGCGAACAAGTTAGAAACTTGGACGAAGAAGTTGAAAGCGTAGAAGAAGTTGTTGAAGAAATCGCAGAAAATGTTGAAGAAGCGATTGAAGAAATAGAACAAGAAATAACAAAAGAAGAAAAGAAACAAATCAAAGAAGAACAAAAAGAAGCCAAAAAAGCGGAAAAAGAAGAAGTTAAAAGAGCGAAAAAGAGCGAAAAATTAACTGCTGAAAAATTTGTTGAAGGATTTGTTAAAGTTAGCGGCTGCGGCAACGAAGTTACTTCTGTTAGAAACGATGAAGAAGTAAGAATGGTAATCGGTGGCGAAAAAGCATCTGACTTGATCGGCTATCGCGGCGAATGTATGAATGCGTTGCAATATATCGCATCAGTAATTGAAAACGAAAATGCAGATAGAAAAACTCGCGTTATACTTGATATTGAAGGATACAGGGAACGCAGAGAAGAAACTTTGAAAGCACTTGCACAAAGAATGGCTAAAAAAGTTTTGAAAACAGGCAAATCTGCAAAACTTGAACCTATGTGTGCAAATGATAGAAGAATAATTCACACAGAACTTGCAGAAGTTGAAGGGGTTTCAACAATCAGTAAAGGAACTGAACCAAACAGATATTTGGTAATTCTTCCAGAAAAGAAAGATGCTTAATAATAGAAAATAATTTTGACAACCTATCTTTTAAGGTAGGTTGTTATTTTTTTTGGCAACATTGTTGTCTTTTTTTGTTCAAATTGGTCAATTTTGGGACAAAAAGGTGCCGCGGGCACAAAAATTTGCTACCTTGTAGCATTTTTGGCTTGAAAATGGAGCAATTTGTTTAGAAAATTTTTATTTTTTAAAAAATTTTTCAAAAAAATCGAAAAAACACCTCAAAATGCTTGACATACCCCCCCCCCCC
>CALBYO010000130.1 GCA_937889705.1 uncultured Bacillota bacterium
TCCTTCACGCGGCGTTGCTGGGTCAGAGTTTCCTCCATTGCCCAATATTCCTAACTGCTGCCTCCCGTAGGAGTCTGGACCGTATCTCAGTTCCAGTGTGGCCGGTCATCCTCTCAGATCGGCTAATCATCGTCGCCTTGGTGGGCCGTTACCCTCACCAACTAGCTAATGATACGCAAGCCCCTCTATCACCAGATTTAACTCCTTTCACCCCTAACCGATGCCGGTTTGTGGTCATATGCGGTATTAGCACCTATTTCTAAGTGTTATTCCCCTGTGATAGGCAGGTTGCTCACGTGTTACTCACCCGTCCGCCACTAAGATTTCAAAGAGCAAGCTCTCTAAAATCTCCGTTCGACTTGCATGTTTTAAGCACGCCGCCAGCGTTCGTCCTGAGCCAGGATCAAACTCTAACGTTATTGGTATTATAATCTCTTTCGAGAATAATAATCGTTAAATTTTGATTTGTGACTCATAACTCATTTTGACTTTAATAACTTTGCGTTAAAAAGATAAGTTCTTTTTTGAAATTGACAAGGTAAATTTAAAAACCTTATAATGTTTACACATCTACCTTTTCTTTCCATATTCAGTTTTCAATGTTCGACCTTTTTTGCACTTTTGCAATCAAGGTTTTGCCCCCGCCTTTCAGCGTAGCGGAGTTAATATATCACATAAAAAAACCATTGTCAACAGTTTTTAACAAATTTTTTAAAAATTTTTAAAATTTTTTTTGAAATCGCTAAAACTGCCTATTTTCTTGGTCTGTAAGCCCACCACCAAGCCCAAATTCAGGCATTTTAAAAAAAAGTATTGACTTTTTCGTATTATTGTATATACTAAAAATATCATTTGGAGGGAATTATGAAAGAAAGAATTTATCAAGATGGCGAACTCAATATCGACGACAGAGATTCAGCAGATTATTCAAGATTAGTTGACGAAGCAGAAAGAAGAGCAGCGTATCAATCAGCAAACGTTGAAAGACGCAGCAGACTTGCTGACGAATATGAACCAGAAGTTGAAGACAAGTACGATATTTCACAAGATCTATAATAAATATGGAAAATAACCACGGCAATCCGTGGTTATTTTTTTGTTTTATCTAAGCAGACATCACTCTATTTGCATAAGAATTATCAACAACCTTGCTGAAATCAACATTCTTGTCTAACTCGCCAGCATTCGTCATAATCGCAAGCAATCTATTGTAAGCACTTTCTTCCATTGCTGGGCTACTCATCCAAGCATCAATTCTCTTATATGTTTGAACTGATGTTACAATCGAACTCCTTGTGCTTGTTGAGAAAGATGGTGCTAACGCTTCATAGATTTCATCGTCTGTCGCGTTCATAAGATAATTATAACCTTTCATAACCGCACGAAGGAATGCTTCAATTTGACCTTCATTTTTGTCAATATAACTTCTCATTGCCATAAAACAAGTGAATGGAACTTCGCCACATTCTTCACCAACTGATGCAACAATATAGCCCTTTCCAGCCGCAACATACTCGCTGGCAGTTGGTTCAAACATCGTGCAATAATCACCTGTTCCCGCTTCAAATGCTCCAACAACAAGGTTAAACGCCACATCAAGATTGATATTTACTTTGTCAGGACCTGTCCCGATTGGAAGATTATTGACTTTTTCAATCGCGTATTGCAAAGCCATTGCTGGCGAGCCGCCACGCCTTCCACCAATAATTTCTTTACCAACCAAATTCGACCATTGAAAGTCTGGCTCTGGATTTCTTCCAATAAGCAAAGAGCCGTCACGCTTTGTCAACTGACCAAAGATAACTGGCGTGTTGCTTGCACCTTCGTTTACAACATATACCGCTGTTTCTGGTCCAAGTAAAGCAACATCAGCACTATTGCTTATCAGTGCCGTCATTGATTGGTCAGAACCGCCGCCATTGACTAAGTCAATTTCAATGCCTTCTTCTTCAAAATATCCAAGATTTATTGCCGCATAGAATGGTGCGTAAAAAATACTATGAGTAACTTCGTTAACTCTTAATTTACTGTTGCCACCACAGCCCGCAAAACCAACAGATACAAGTCCAACTAAGACAGCCACAAAAACTGCTAATTTTTTCATTTTCCCTCCTTAAAAAAATAGTCTAAATTATTCTATGTTAATAACTGGAAATTTGACATTAACAGCCATAATTAGCACGCATAACGCATATTTTAATATGATGAAATCTATTCGAATACACCCCGCAACCTACATTTTTTTGCTGTTGCTTTTAATAACAGGCTTTGCAGCCGTTGTTATTCCTTATCTTTTTGCTGTAATCTTACACGAACTCGGCCACGCCTTTGTCGCCAAAAAACTTGGATATAAATTGAATAAAATTTGGATATTACCTTATGGCGCCTGTTTGTCGCTTGACGACTTCGCCTTTAACCCGCATGACGAAATCAAAATCGCTCTTGCCGGGCCAATCGTAAATATCTGCCTAATAATATTAACAATGTCGCTTTGGTGGATCTTCCCAATAAGTTATATCTACACCTACACTTTTGTTGTATCTAATTTCTCACTTGCAATTTTCAATCTTTTACCAGCATTTCCGCTTGATGGCGCAAGAGTACTTATAGGCATTATGTCAATCAAAAACAAGCGTAAATCCGCTTTTAAAGTTGTAACATGGATTAATATCATAATTTCAGCCGCACTTTTTGTTTTGTTCTTGGTAAGTTTGTTTTTCCAAATCAATATTTCCTATCTCATGCTCGCCGCATTTTTGTTAGTCGGTATTTTTGATAATAAATTCCAAGGCAAATACAGCCCGCTGTTGTATGAATTTTCCGCAAAACAAGAAAAGGAAATCTACTGCGTTAAACACATCTGCGTATCACCACAAATTCAACTATATAAAATAATGTCTGAGATAAATAGACATAAATATAATATTATATATATAAAAATGCCGAACGGCTCGCTTAAAGCAATTAACGAAACTCAACTGCAAACCTTATTTTTAAACAACTCCCCAACCGATACCCTTTCCGCCGCCCTACACCTAAAATAGTAATAAAAAAACTCCCGAAATGGGAGTTTTTTATTTTTCGACTTTATATTGCTACGCTCTTTTAATATCGTAAGTAATATCTTTTAACAATGTGCTTGCATCAACAGCCGAGCCATCTTCTGTTTTTACCCAATTTCCGCCGATATCACCCAAAGTTGTTGTTAATTTAGAGCAATAAGTGAATGCACGTAATCTAATGCTGGTTACACTGTCTGGGATTGTTATTGAGGTTAGGCTAGTGCAATAGTTGAACGCTTCTCTTCCAATGACGGTTACACTGTTTGGAATTGTAATCGAGGTTAGGCTAGTGCAATCATTGAATGCTTGCTCTCCAATACTGGTTAAATTTTCGCCAAATGTAACATTCGTCAGGCTAGTACAATGACTGAATGCCTCAGAGTCAATGAGTGTTACGCTGTCTGGGATTATAATCGAAGTTAAACTAGTGCAGTAATAGAATGAATGATGCGCAATTCTGGTTAATTCGCTATTTTCGTCAAATGTAACAGTCGTTAAATTAGAGCAGTCAGAAAATGCATAATCTTGAATAATGGTTACACTGGCAGAGATTGTGATTGATGTTAAATTAGAGCAGCCTTTGAATGCATATTGATTAATTTCAGTACAATCATTTGCTATTGTTGCTGATGTGCTTGTATTATTTAATAATCCTAATGCTATTTTACTATTTCCTTCAACATAATAAGCAATTCCATTTTCTTTTACTATTCTGGTTGGTTCTGACGCATCCGTATGAACAACTTTAGCGTAATAAGCTACTCCACCAACGTAAGAAGATCCTGGTTTAATCACCCAAAAAGAACTTAAATCATATACTTCTGCCAAAGCATAACAGTTCTCAAATGCATAATCTCCAACACTGGTTACACTGTTTGGAATTGTGATTGAAGTTAAGGCACGACAATTAGAGAATGCTTTCTTTCCAATACTAATTACACTGTCTGGGATTGTTATTGATGTTAAATTTGAGTAGCCAGAGAACGTATAACTATCAATACTTGTAACAGTATAATCTTGTTGTTTAACTTGAATTATTTTTGGAATATTCAAATTTGTAGGACTTCCAACATAGCCAGTAATTGTTGCAGTTTTGCTTTCTTCGTTTAACACATAAGTAAATTGATAACCATTACCTTCTTCGTCTACAACTTTATAAGTAGTATTTTCAACTAAATCTGTAATTTTAGGATCAAGAACGTCTCCACTTGCATTTAAAAGTTGATTTTCGCTAAAATCTTCAATTCCTGGTGTGTTTGTCTTCCAGTTCCAACCTTCGGTTGCTGGGTCAGCATCGCCTTGGAGTGTTTCAAGAACAAGATTTACAACAATCTTGTTGATTGATGTTGTTGTGCCTTTAACAACAAAACCGCCACCTTCGCCGTCATTGTCTGCACCTGTAAAGCCTTCACCTTCAATAATGAATTCGGCGTTGCTTTGAATGAGTTCAACAAAGTCTGCA
>CALBYO010000131.1 GCA_937889705.1 uncultured Bacillota bacterium
CTTTGCAAACTTCTTCAAAGTTAAGTGGCATATTTACGCCTGGGTGAGAAATAAATTTTATCGGATATTTTTTCATTGCTAGCGTAAGTGAACGAGTGTTGCGTTCTATATCTTTTTTTCTTTTAAAACCTAAAATGTTTGGAAGAAAGTATTTAAAGTATTCCTTTACACTTTTAGCACGAGCAAAAGAATGGAATCCAACAACGATGTAGTCAAACAATTTTATTTCGTCATCTGTCATGTCAATATCGCCGTCAGACGAAATTATATTTGCTTCTATACCTAGCAAAATTTTGATTGATAATTCTTTTTCGCAGGCTTCTATTTCTTGCCTGATTTTTCCGATTTTGTTTTTTTGTAAGCCATACAATTTATGAGATAATCCGTGTTCTGTTATGCCAATTTCGCTTAATCCTTTTTGCTTAGCGATTAAAGCATTTTCATAAATTGAACCCTTGGCATGCCTTGAATTGTGCCTGCCACTGGAATATCTTGTATGAGTATGATAATCTCCAAATAAGTGCATATTTCCTCACTCAATAATCTCCACTTCTTGCGTTAGGTCGAGATTATATTTTTCTTTAACTTGATCTTTCACAAACTCTGAAAGTTCGATAAAATCTTTCGCAGTGGCATTAGCAAAATTAACAATAAAACCAGCGTGTTTTTCGCTCACCATTGCTCCACCTATTTTAACATTTTTTAACCCCAAGTTGTCAATTAATTTTGCAGGAAAAATAATTTCATTTTGTTTAATTATTCTTTTGAACACGCTGCCAGCACTTGGAAGGTTGTGTGGCTGACTTTGTAGCCTTTTTGACAAATTTTCTTTTTGTAGTTTTTCAATATCTTCTTGATTTGATTTTTTTAATTTCAAAATTGCTTCGACAACAATATCCTTATTTTGTTTAAAACTAGAAACGCGATAATCGAACCAAAAATCTTTTGTCCATTCAGATTTGCCATTTTTTATAATTTTGACTTTTTCAACAACGCTTGACATTTCTCCGCCGAACGCACCAGCGTTCATAATAATCGCTCCGCCCACACTTCCTGGAATTCCATAACTCCATTCCATGCCGCCAATACCATTTTGCTTTAAAAAGTGATTGAGAGCAAATAAGTTGGTACTTGCGCCAACAGATACATAAACATTGTTGCCTTTTGTTGATGTGATTTTGATTTTTTTAAAGTTTTTGCCTAGTTTGACAACATATCCGTCGTAAAACTCATCTTTAAAAAGAGTGTTTGTGCCGTTTGACAAAATTACATGTTTAATAGCGGCCTGGTTTTTATAATTTAGCCGAGTATTCTTATTTTTTAAAATTCGTAACGTGCTTATAAGTGCATTTTCTGTGTTGCAGACAAGCAAGTATTTACAAGTGCTGTTTTCGGGGCGGAATGACAGGTAATTTTTGAGATTTTCATTTGTAAAAATATCCAGTTTTGGGATATTTAACAGTCTTTTTAGTATGTCTTTATCTTTTATTTCCATAAAAATAATATATGAATTTTAGCTGATAAAGTTTTATTTAGGAAGTTTTAAATCGTGAGCAAAAGTGCGTTTGTCGCGGCGAGTTCTATGGAATGTGATAGCAAAACGGTGTGCTTCGTCACGAATTCTTTGAAGCATGGTAAGTTCTGGACTTCCGCGTTTAAGCATAACGGGAATATTTGAGTTTGGGGTATAGACCTCTTCAAATTTTTTTGCAAGAGAAATGATGTCGCAATGAAAATTGTTGTCTTTAAGTGCTTGAACGGCAGAAGAAAGTTGACCTTTTCCACCATCAATGACAAGCAAATCGGGCATTTTGTTAAACGATTCGTCATTTTCCTGATAGCGTTTGATACGCCTTGTTAAAACTTCATACATGCTTGCAAAATCGTCAATTCCTGCCACAGTTTTTATTTTAAATTTGCGATATTCTTTCTTCTTTGGCATGCCATTTTCAAAAACGACCATGGACGCCACGCTTTCTTCTCCAAACAAGTGTGAAATGTCGTAGCATTCCATTCTATTTGGCAGTTTTGAAAGATTTAAAGTTTTTTGAAGCGTTTCAAGAGCCGAGAAAATGTTGTGACGCTTTCTTTCTTCAAGATTGCTTTTCTTTTGTAGGAACTCAACAGCGTTATCTTTTGCCATATCAATAATTTTGCTCTTAACGCCTTTTATTGCGTGATGAATTGTTATGTTTTTGCCAAGAATTTTGCAGATATCGTCAGTATTTTCCATCGCTTTTGATGTGATTATTTCTTTTGGCGGAGTGATGTTACCGCTATAATATTGAACAATAAAAGATGATAAAGCATCTTCGTTGTCTGCGCCTTCTGGGGCGTAAAAACAATTAACGCCAAGGACTTTGCCGTTACGAAGGGTTAAAACGCAAATTGCGTCACCATAACTTGTTGATACTTGTGCGAAAGCATCAAGTGAAATGTCTTTTGGTAAACTTGCAACGCTTTTCTCTTTGAGCCTTTGAACCATTTTTAATTTTTCACGCGTTTCAATAGCGCCTTCGAAATTCTCAACTTCAATTTGATTTTTCATTCTCTCTTCAAGTTTTGTTTCAACCAAATTATCATTGCCGTTTAAAAAGTCGATAACTTCGCCAATAATTTTAGAATAATCTTCTTTGCTGATTTTACCAGTGCAAGGTGCTGAGCATAGCCCTAACGAATAGTTTAAGCACTCTCGTGAAACAGTTGCTTTACCAATATTTAACTTACATTTACGGATTGGAAAAACATAGTTGATAATGTCCACAACATCATGAATACTAATTCCAGAAATGTATGGGCCAAAATATTTGCTGCCGTCATTTTTTATTCTTCTAACAATTTCAACGCGAGGGAAATCGCTTTTTGTATCTATTTTAATGTAAGGGAACGCCTTGCCGTCTTTTAACAAAATGTTATAAAAAGGTTGATGCTCTTTTATCAAATTACTTTCAAGTGCAAGCGCATCAATTTCAGATGGCGTTAAGAAATAGTCGAAATCGTGAACCTTTTCGACCATCGCGCGAACTTTATTGTGGGTTTGATTTTTTAGAAAGTATTGACTAACACGATTTTTAAGATTTTTTGCCTTGCCAATATAGATGATTTGACCTAAATCATCTTTCATGATATAAACGCCGCTTGTTTTTGGCAAAGTCTTAATTTTTTCTAAAATCGTCATGAAAATATTATTCCCTATTTACATTTAAATCTAAAACTTGTTTATAAACTTCATTTTTTGCTAAGTTTCGTTCTTTTGCAACTTTTTTTATCGCATCATTTTTTGAAAGCCCTAAGTTGATATAAAACAATACATGCTCAGAAATCGACATTTCTTCCACATTCAAAGATTTTGTATTGCCTTCTACGATTAACACGAATTCTCCACGCTCGTCAATTTCTGGGAGAACAGATAAGTTGAAATAGTATTTGTTTTCAAAAATTTTTGTTAGTTCTTTAACCAAGCATGCTTTTCTGTCGCCTAATTGATTATACAAATAATTAATATCTTTTTTTATGTTATGTGATGAAACATAAAATATGAGAGTGCTTGATAGCGTTGAAATTTCGGCAAGTAATTTGTCTTTATCCGAATTTTTTTCTGGCAAAAATCCAGCAAAATAAAAATTGTGAGAGTCAAATCCGCTGAGAACGAGAGCAGTGGTTAAAGCACTTGCGCCAGGTATAACTGTAAATTCAATGCCACATTCAACAAGTTTTTTTGCAAGTATGTTGCCAGGGTCAGAAATGCCAGGCATACCAGCATCAGAAATTATGGCAATATTTTTGCCTTCGCTATTTAATTTAATTATGTTGTCAGAACTTTCTTGCTCGTTGAATTTGTGATATGAAATTAAATATTTGTTTCTAATTTCGTATTTTTCAAGAAGTGTTTTGGAAGTCCTTGTATCTTCACAAGCAATGATATCTACTTCGCGTAAAACATCTAATGCTCTTAATGTGATATCTTTCAAATTGCCAATAGGCGTAGCAACAAAGTAAATCATTTATTCTCCTTATATAATTTTTGAATTGTGTATAAATAGTTGCCGTCTTTGTCATTTACTATCAAAGTTGGCAAAACTTTTAAACCAGGTTTTGCACCTTTTTGTGCTTCAATTAAAACTATGTTTGGATTTTTATTTTCACTTGGTGAAACAAAAAACATTCTTTTTGGCTCTAACTGATTTCTATGCATTTCTGCAAAAATTTCCGAAAGCCTTTCGCTTCGGTGAACCAAGTATAGTTTTCCTCCAAATTTTAAAAGACTGGACGAACATTTGATTAAATCGTGCAAGTCCAATTTTATTTCGTGCCTGGAAATTGCTATTTCTTCGCTTGAATTAATCAAACTTTGCTCGTTAACTTTCATGTATGGTGGATTTGAAAAAACAACATCAATAGATGCTTTTTGAATGTATTTTTCAAATTCTTGAATTGGAGCGTTTATAATTTCGATTTTGTCAGAAAGGTTGTTGAGTTCAATATTTCGCATTGCCAAATCTGCCATTGAAGATTGAATTTCAAAAGCGGAAATCTTTTGGGGTGAGCATTTATGATTAACAAGAATTGATATAACGCCGCTTCCGCAGCCAATTTCAATGCACTTATCTGATTTTCTTGTTGAAACAAAATTTGCAAGCAGGGCAGAGTCGCTTGTAAAATTGTATTTATTTTTGTCTTGAATGACTTTCAAATCACCAAGTTGCAAATCGTCCAATCTCTCGCTATCTTGTAATAACAAAATTTTCTCCAATTATTTTAACTTTTTAATATCGTTTACATCATAAACTTTGAGTTCTGTTTGATTATCTCCGCCAAACTTGACAGTGACTTGTCTTTTAAGCAAATCGTTATACATAACAACGCCTTTGCCATTTGGAGTCATAACTTCGCTGTTAATTTTTGGCATCAATGATGCAGTTTCAGAATAATGCTCATTTTCATAAGCAAGACAACACATAAGTCTGCCGCAAAGACCGCTTATTTTTGTTGGGTTAAGTGATAAATTTTGAGTTTTTGCCATTTTGATTGTTACATGGTCAAAATTATTTAAAAATTCTTTGCAGCAACAAACTTTTCCACAAGGACCAAATCCGCCCATGCATCTAACTTCATCGCGTGGACCAATTTGTTTGAGTTCGATTCGTGATTTAAAGTTCGTTGCAAGTTCTTTAACCAAGTTTCTAAAATCAACTCTGCCGTCTGATGTGAAATAAATTGTGATTTTTGATTTGTCAAGAGAAATCACAACGCCGTCAATTTTCATTTCAAGTTCAAGTTCGTTGACTTTTTGTTTAACTGTTTCTTTTACTTTTTCTGCTTCAATTTTATTTTGTTTTGCAATGTTTAAATCGTTAGTCGTTGCTCTATTTAAGTATTTGATTTTTTCTATTTCTAAAATGTTGCCTTCCGATTTATCTTCTTTTTCTTCTGCTTCAAAAACTGATTTAACAACTTTTGCAACTTCTAAACCGCGACTGCTTTCGCATACAACAAGGTCGTTAGGTTTTAAAGAGTTGTCTTCGCACTCAATAGAATAATTGACAGGCGAGCCGTCAAAAACCACATTTATAAATTTTTTCATATTTAACTCCTATATAAGTATTTTAATTCAAGTATTTTCATAAGCAAATTATCTGCCTGAATGTTTTGTGCAACATTGCTTTCAATTTCTTTTTGAACCTTCAATATTTCGTCCAAAATACTAACGATGCACATTTTGCTATAATCTTTATTTTCTGTGCCAAGCATTTTTCTGAATTTAATTTGAAGCAAATTCAAAACGATTTGGAAATTGCCTTTAATCTTTGAAATTTTGCTGCTGTATTCAATTATTTGTTTACTCGATTTTAGGTCGTAAATTATTGAATCTGCAAGCAAGTTCAACTCTTTAAAACTTTTATTTTCAAGTGCAAACAATATCTTGCCAAGATAACCTTCGCCAAAGGAATATGCAATGTCAAAATCTTCGTCAGAGCATTTTGGTTGAATAAAGTTTTTCAAAACCTGCTTGTCTTGCGCTGATAACGATACTTTAACGCACCTTGACATTATGGTTTGTAAAACCTTAGTTTCGTTAGTCGCAGTTAAAATAAACTTAACTGACGCTGGTGGCTCTTCCAAAACTTTTAAAATTTTGTTTTGTGCTGCGATTGTTGAAATATCAATATCGTTTATAACATAAACTTTATTTTCAAAAATCATTGGAGCCATTATAGCGCTGTCAACAATCTCTTTTGCGTCTGATACTTGAAAAGCCTTGTCTTTTGGATATACCAAAAGGTCAGGGTTTGTGCCTTTTTCTGTTTTAACGCAACCTTCGCAACTTTCACAAATATTATGATTATTGCAAAAAAAACTTAAAGCCACTTCTTTTACAAACTGTTTGTTTGTTTCGCTATCTGGCGAAAGAACAATCAACGCGTTTGGAAAGTTGTTTTGCTTTATTGAAAAATCTATATTTTTAAACTCACTTGAATTTTCAAATAATCTGTTCACATTGTTAATATATCACAAATTTATATTAATTGGAAATGTTTATTTAATATTATTTTAATCAATTTATTATGGAAGTTTCAACAAAAATAGACAAAAATTGGACAAAATACCTCAAAAATATCAAATTTGTAAAAAATATGCTATATCTTTACAAATATGCTTGTATTTTTGTAAAAAAATTAGTATAATGATAAAAATTACAAAGGAGTAGCCATGTGTAAGAGTGCAGTTTTATTTTCAAAACAAGATTATAATTTAGGAGAAATTTTAAAAATTATTTGTAGGGAGAAACACGCAAATTTAACTTATTGCAGAAATTTAGCAGAGTTAGTAATTACAAATATTCATTCAATGCCGGAGGTCGTTTTCCACGATGAAGAATCAATACCATTTGATTTAAGAATATATAAAGAATTTAAAGATTCAAAAAGATACAATATGCCAACTTATGTGATAATAAGTTATACGCCAGAAAAATTTTATGATTTGGACGACAATATAATTGTTATCAATAAGGGCAACTATTCAACGGAACTTTTTACAATTATGGATAAGGTTCAAGAGAAAAAACAATTTGCGTTATCAGATAGCAAAAAATTTGAAATAAAAAATAAAATTGCAGATTACTTAAACGAATTAGGACTTACAACGAAATATTTAGGATATTGCTACATAAAAGAACTTGTTGTAGATGTAATTGAAGATAGAAGAAATTTAAAATCTTTTAATTCAAAATTGTATCCACAAGTTGCAATAAAATACAACACACAAGTTATAAACATTGAAAGAAATGTTAGAAATGCCATAAATGTTGCGATTGATAGTTGCAAAAACAGAAAATTGTATGATGAAATCATGGGCTATTCAAATATTACAAGGCAAAATAAAGTGCCATCAAACAAGCAGTTTATAACTTGGCTGGCAGAAAAAATTGCAATCTAATTTTCGACAGATTGCTTTTTTATTAAACAAATTTCTTGTCAAATAAAATTTTTTAAACATATATAATTAAATTGAAGGTGGTGCAAATATGCGTAATCAGCAAACACTTGTTTTGTCAAGCCTAAAAAGTGGCAACGAGAAAGCAGTTTTAAATTTAGATATAACAGGAAACGAAATAAGCGGTAAAATCAGACTTTACAACTTTTCTGCAAAACCAGTTGGAATTTTAACTCTTGGCATTTTGGCAGACGGCAAGGTCACAAAAAGTGCTTTGAAAGATTTGGGACAAAATGTTTATTCTTTTAGTACGCTATGCGATTGCGATTTAAGCAAATTTACTTGTGCATTGATTAATGTATCGGGCGGCGTTGCGAAACCGCTTTTACTTGGTGCTAGCAACGGAATAAAGCCAAAAACAATGGATTTTAAACTTGCGGAAAATTTATATTTATTGGACGAAAAAGACTTGTCCAGAAATGAAATAGAGCAAAAATTAGATGCTGCAAATATTGATTATGACGATGACGAAAAAGAAGCGATAGATAGAGCAATATCCGCCGAACTTGGTGGCAGCGATAAGTGTGCTTGTTGCAAATATCGTGAAGCATTCTTTGCGGGTTGTGAAAGACAAAATGTTGAAGCAAAAGCAACGCAAAAACAAGTAGCAAAGGCGGTGATTGCCGATGACAATATAAATTTCTATGAAGAAATAAAAGAGCAGTTGGACGCACTTTTTGAACGCTATCCAGAAGAAACATTCCTTTGTGAAGTGATACCAAATTCCAAATGGATAAAAGTTGATTATGAAGACAGCGGCGAGTATTATGTTATTGGTTTGATATATGAAGATGAGAAACTTAAATTTATAAGTTATGGCGTGCCAGGACAATTTGATATTGCACCGCCAAGAGAATTATCTGAAAATGCGCAGTGGTTGCCACTTGACCCAGATAAGCCACAAGACTTAGGTTATTGGTTGACCTACCAAGACGCACAAAATGGCGAGGCGGTTGAAGTTAATGTTTCATGACATAAAAAAACACGATTTTAAATCGTGCTTTTTATTTTAATTTTGTTGTTATGCAAGTGGGTTAAGGTCTGAATAAACTTTTTCATATTTAACAACATTTGCATGTGAGTTTAATTCTTTTTTAAGCTCTGTAATTTTGTTGTTGTAAACATTTGAGTAAATGCCTTCAAAAGTCAAATCAAACAATGTTTTGTTTCCGCAAAGTCCAAGTCTTTTTTCTGAAAGAATTTTCAATGCGTTTTCGCCAAGTGCTTCAACTGTGAAGTTTTTGCTATCAAAACTTTCAAATGGATTTGAAATTGCACCAGCATACATCATAACATCGAAGCCGCCATAAGAGAATTTATCAACCGTTATATCTTTATCGTTTTCATCTTTGATAGAGTTTCCGTCTTCATCTTTCAATGTTTCTGTTGTCCAACTTTCCATATAGAATTTATCTGAAATGTCACCAAGTTGTCCAGCACCTTCATTGTATAAATTTCTTGCTTGATCAACGAATTCGTCTAAATAACTTCCTTTGTTATCTGTTCCAACAATATAACCATACCAGTTAGAGTGTTCGCCACCGAAATAGTCTTTTTGAATTTGAAGTGAGCCAGCGTCAGTTGTGTATCTGTAAATATATTTATTGAAGATATCGCCTTTTTCTTCTGCTGTTGTTGCTTCTGCAAGGTCTGCTTTTAATTCTTCAAGCATTTGGTCAAAAGTTTTTGCATTTTCATCTGTTGACTTAACAACGATTGTACCTTCTTCATCTCTTTCATTAAGTCTGATTTTTGATTTTTCTTCTTCTAGAACTTTATTGTAATCTGCTTCACTTGTTGTTCCGTCTTTCCATGCTTTGTATGCTTCGTTAATTCTTTCAACTTGTTCGTCTGAGAATTTAACCATTATGTGATACACCATGAAGTATGTTTCGTCAATATCTGGAACATAGTAAATATCGCCAATACTGAAACTCTTTGAACCATATGAACCATAAAGGTTTGCTTCGCGGATTGTTTTCATAACTTCTTTTGCGAACAAATCTTTGTCTTCTTGATATCTTTCGTAATTTTCAACAACTTTTGAAATGTAGTAATTTAAAAGTTCTTGTTCTGTGATTTTAATATCTTTTGCTGTGTGTTGATAAAGTTTTGTTGTTACAAAGTTTTTATAAATAATTTCGTAAATTCTTGAAAGTTCTCTTTCAAATACGCTTTCTTCGTCTGTTGATAAACCTTTGCCGCTTTCATTTTTCAAAAGTCTTGCAATGTAAAGTCTGTATGCTTCTTGTGCAACAACTTTTTCTTCTGTGTCTTCGCTATTTAATTTCTTATAAACGAAACTTGAAAAGTCTAAAAGTGTTTCTGGTTCTGTGTATGTTGAATATTCAACAGAGTCTACATATTCATATTCGTTTTCGCCATCTTCGTTAACTTTGCAAACGAGATATTTCAAACTGATTTTAATTTCATATTTGCCAGTTGCTTCGTTGTATTCAACTTTTGCGTTTGGTGAGTATTTTGTGTAAACATATTGAGAATCAGTATCTTTTTCTTCTTCCTCGCTATCTGTTGTTAAGCCAAGAAGTTTTTTAGCATCTGTTTCAAAACTTTCAAGGTTATTCAAGATCGCTTTGAATGTTTGATCGTAGATATAATTCTTTTCTGTTGGTGTTAAAACAATTTCGCCGCTTGCAATCAAGGCTTTTGCTTTGTTGAGCAATAATCTTTCTGTGATTAAGTCTTCAATCATTTTATCAAACGCTTGGTCTTGGTATGAACTGTAATAACTTGAAAAATATGAATCATAAGCATTTTTAATATCTTTCTTTGTTATGATAGTCCCATCAACCACAATAGCGGTTTGGTCATACTCCTTGTTTAAGTCTGCTTCCAAAAGCCCGCAGCCTGCGAACATAAAGCAAACGCTTAATATAATTGCTAATACTCCAAAAAATCTTTTTTTCACGATAGTCTCCTAGGTTAATATATTTTTTATTTACTTTTTGCTTTGACATTATACAATATAAAATTCTAATTTCCAAACAATAAAAAGCCAATTTTCGCTACTTTTTTATAAAAGCCAGTTTGCATTTTATCCTTGTAAGCGCGTTTTCAACGCTCTTTATTGATTTATCAATGGCTATTGAAATTTCTTTGTAAGATTTACCTTCCAAGTAGTAATGCAAAACTTGTTTTTCAAGCGGACTTAAAATTTCGTTTATCTGCGCAAGCATTTCATCAACATTTTCTTTTGAAATAAGAGTGTTTTCTGCGTCTGGCAAGTTGGAAGGCAAAACAAAACTATATTCTTCGCCGTCTAAATCGTCTGCATACTCGAAAGCGCCTTGATTGTTCAAACTTATGGCTTCGGTCAGCATTTTATTTTTCAACCTGTTTGCACTTTTTATAGCACTTTGAATTTGCCTTGTTATGCAAAGAGTGGCAAAACTTTTAAAGTCCGAATTGGTTGATATTTTATAACTTTGAAAGCCTTTAAATAAGCCAATCATCGCTTCCTGGAAAGTGTCGTCTTGGTCACCACCAGCGAGGAAATATCTTCTTGAAATCTTTTTAGCAAGTGGTTTGTAGCGCGTGAATAAGATGTCAATATACTCATTATTGCCATTTCTTGCACCACTTATTAACTCGTTATCTGATAATCTTTCGCTCATTTATTGGCATTTTATATTCAAATTCGGCAAAAGTCAACTTTTTACTAGACAAAATAGATTTATTTTATATAATAAAAGTTATGTTAATAGATATACACGCACACATTGATGATGATAAATTGAAAGACGATGTTGAAAATGTTGTTAAGAGAGCAAGCGAAGCTGGCGTTAAATATATTGTCAACGCCACCTGCGATGTAAATGCAATTAAAGACACATTAAATCTTGTCAAAAAATTTGATAATGTTTACGCAACGCTTGGGATTCACCCACAAGCGCTTTTTGAGTATAATGACGAAATTGAAAACATGATTTATGCTGAAAAGGACAATCCAAAAGTGATAGGCGTTGGCGAAATTGGGCTTGATTATCACGATATGGAAACTCAAATTGCATATATTAAGCAAAGTTATCCACAATATCAGAATATAACGGAAGACGAAGTTATAAAAGTTCAAAAAGATATTTTTATTAAACAAATCAAACTTGCAAGCAGAATGAATTTGCCGATTGTTGTGCATAGTCGTGATGCCACGCAAGACACGCTTGAAATTATAAAAGAATATGCTGATATTTTGCCTAAAAAAGGGCTTATACATTGTTTTTCTGGCAGCACTGAAATAGCAAGAGAATATTTTAAATTGGGCTTTTACATTTCCGTTGGTGGCTCAGTGACATTCAAAAATGCAAGGAATATTCCAGAAGTTTTAAGACAATGCGGAATTGCAAATGTGATGCTTGAAACAGACTGCCCATATCTTTGTCCAGAGCCTTATCGCGGACAAATCAACGAACCTAAAAATGTTGTGCTTGTAAACGATAAAATCGCAGATTTATTAGATATGGATTATAAAGAAGTTGAAGAAATAACAACAGCAAACGCTCATAAATTATTTGGAAGGTTGCCATGCTAGAAAATCATAAATTTAACAAAAAGTTTGGTCAGAATTTTTTGTCTGACAAAAATCTGCTTGCTGCAATAGTCAGCGATGCACAAATCACAAAAGAAGATGATGTCTTAGAAATTGGAGCTGGCGGCGGGGCTTTAACAGAGCAACTTGCACTTAAAGCCAAAAAGGTCATTTCTTATGAAATTGACAAAACCTTAACAGAACATTTAAATGAACTTGCTTCAAATTTTGACAACTTAAAAATCATCATTGATGATGCGTTGAAATTGCAAATTGATGAGATCGAAAAGAATTTTGAAGGCGAATATAAACTTGTTGCAAATTTGCCATACTATATAACATCACCATTGATATTCAAGTTTTTGGAACAAACCCAAAGATGTAAATCAATAACAGTTATGGTGCAAAAAGAAGTCGCCGAGCGTTTCTGTGCCAAGGCTGGTGATGACAACTATGGCATTCCGTCAGTTATGATAAACTTTTATTGCAATCAACAAATCACAAGAAATGTGTCGAGGAAAATGTTCTATCCTATGCCAAATGTTGACTCAGCAGTTATTAGGTTAGATAGAAAACAACTTGATGTTGATAAAAATTTTGTTAACAAATTTTCAAAAGTTGTCAATAGTTCATTTGCAATGAGAAGAAAAACACTTGTCAATAATTTGACCAAAAACTTAAACATTTCGAGAGAAGAAGTCGTTAAAGTCCTGCAAAAATTAAATATAAACGAAATGGCAAGAGCGGAAGAATTGACTCTTGAAGATTACAAAAATTTAACGACAGAATTGAAATTTTAATATTTATTTGACAAATATTGTTGCATATTATATATTTATAAAGAGAAAAGTGATGGACGAAAGTAGATTGGAAGTTATTTCGCAAATACTTTGCGAAAACAAAATTAAAAATATTGAAGTTTTAGATTTAACATCTAAAAGTCCTATCATGACCAAAATTATTGTTGGAACTTTCCCTAATGAAAAAAACACAAGAGCAGTTGCTGCTCAAATTAAAGAAGAGTTTGAAAAAGAATTTCAACAAGAAATCGCTATGGAAGGAGAATTTCCAGGGGAATGGATAATTCTAGATTTAGGTAAATATATAGTCGAACTTTTCATTGAAGAAAAAAGAAATTATTACAATCTTGAAAAGTTGTGGGGCGACAATAAAAACAAATTAGCAAAAATAAAATTGAAGAAAAGAAAAAAGGCTTAAACGATAAGTCTTTTTTTATGACAATAATAAGAAATTAAAAATACAATAGTTATATGATTTTAGAAAAATATAACAGGCAAAACTGTGTTGAATATGCGCTAACTTGGGCAAAAAGCAGAAATCCAAAATATTATGATTTTGAAGATTTAGGCGGCGACTGCACAAACTTTGCTTCACAAAGTGTTTTTGCTGGTTGCAATATTATGAACTATAATTATCCACTTGGTTGGTTTTATAATTCAGCGTTTGATCGCTCGCCAAGTTGGACATCAGTTGAATATCTTCAAAACTTTTTGCTTAGAAATGAAATTTCAAAAGGCCCAGTTGGCAAAATTGCAAATTTAAAAGATTTAGAACTCGGCGACTTGGTTCAAATAAAAACAAACGGAATTTACACGCATACGCTCGTTATAACAAAAATTGAAAGCGTGGGCCTGCCTTTTGATACATTTGTTTGTGCACATACCTACGACGCACTTAACCGCAGATTGTCCACATATAACTTAAAAGACGCTCGGTTTATAAAAATAATTGGCTTTTATAATTAATTAAAATAGTTTAAATATTTTGCATTCACATAATTTTTTGCTAAAATAAAGTTAATAATTTAACTTGGGGGTGTTTATGCAAAGTAAAAGACAAAGAAAAGCAATCATAATAACTATTGCAATTTTGGCGTGTTTGCTTATTGCACTTCTTGCAACATATTTTTCAGGTGC
>CALBYO010000132.1 GCA_937889705.1 uncultured Bacillota bacterium
AAAGCAAGTTTTTCACAACTTAAAAATTACAATGTAAAAATTGCAAACGGCGCATTTAACGAAGTAATCAATCAAGGATACGACATCTCAGATGTTCAATACTTCACCCCAGCAAACTGGACACAATCAACATCACTTAACAACACAGAAGCACGCTTTGGTGTTGTAAACACAAATAGCGCAGTATTTGCAAGTAAGTTCGTAGGCCTTTTAAACCCAGGCTTAACAACTTATCAAACAACTGGCGATATCACAACAAACTATAACAATGTTTTAATGCTCAACAACCTTTCCAACACTTATCAATCAGTAGCATCATCAAACATTGCACTCGGAACTAACAAAATTTACGAATTGTCATTTGAATTCTGCACACCTGCTGTTAAAGACACTTTTGCAGAAGAAACAAATTCAATAACATTTGTTGTTAGAGATGGCGACAACACAATTTACACACAAGAAAATATTTATTCTTATGACGAAGCAGATCACGAAAAAGACACTGCAACATGGAGAAGATTAAGTTTAATTATTGAAACAGCAGACACTGCTAAAAACTTGACATTTGAAATCATTTACGGAACAGAATCAGAATCAAAAACTGGCGCAGTTTATGTAGATAACGTAAAATTAGACGCTAGATCATCAGACAAAGCATTCAATAACATTTATGAAAATAAACTTCAACTTGAAGGCGAAGACGAAAAATTTGTTGAAAAAGGCTATGTTTCACTTGAAGATGTTAAAAATTTGAAAACTAATAACATTGTTTCAACATATAAATATGAATCACAAACAATACCAAGTGATGACGATAACAACGACGACAATAACAGCGATACAGAAAACGAAACAAATCTTACTTTCCTTTGGTATGTTATCCCATCAATTCTTCTTGCAGTTTGTACAATAGGCGGAATTATAATCTTCTATGCTCAAAAAATTAAAATCAAACCTAGAAAGAAAGTAAAAAGATTGTCAAACAAAAAGAAAACAGATTATGACAGAACAAAAAATGTTAAACCTGTTAAAGAAGAAAGAATAGTCACAACAAAACCACAAAAATCATCGCAAGAAAATGAACCAGTTGTTAAAGAAAAAGAAATTACACCAGAAATTGCAGAACAAAATTTAACAATTGAACAACAAATTGCTCAACTTGAACAAGATTATTCAGAAAATAAGATTTCACTTAAACAATATATGAAACAACGCGAAAAACTTGAAGATAAGATAATGAAATCAAAAGAAGAATAGTAAATAAAAAAGCACTTGAAAAAGTGCTTTTTTTATTGTTCTTTATATTTTGTTGATTTTTTATAACCTATCAAAAATCTGTTTTATGCTGGAAGTTTTTCCCCGCCTAAAATA
>CALBYO010000133.1 GCA_937889705.1 uncultured Bacillota bacterium
TTCTTGCCTACCGTTCTCCCCTTGATTGATGATAAGTCTATAACCTTTTTCTAAGCCTAAACTATCTTTCATCGCAGCAAGTTTATTTAACATGAATGCGAGTTCCATTGCTTCGGAAACAGACATTTCTTCAAGCCTTGCATAATGAGATTTTGGTATTAAAAGCAAGTGAATTTTTGCTCTTGGGTTTATATCTTTTATAATGATGCAAGAGTCGTCTTCATAAACTTTGTCTGTTGGAATTTTTCCTGCAATTATTTTGCAAAATACGCAATCGTCCATTTTACACCTCACATGGCACTGCAATAGCGCCGTCTCTAAATTTCTTAACTATTTTAACATTTACAAATGTATTTGGCAAAAGATTTTCCGCCGCAATGTAACATTTTATGTAATTTTCTGAATGTCCAACAAAGAAATCGTCAACCTTTTCTTCAATTAAAACGGAATGATAGCCTTTGCGACATTTATTAATATATTTTTCTTTTAATTTTTCGTTAAGTTGTTCAAGTTTTAAAACACGCTCGCGTTTTATTTTGCCGTCAACCTGTGGCATTTTCGCTGCAACTGTTCCTTCACGCAAACTGTATGGGAAAATATGAATTTGACTAAAACCAATTTTCTTTGCGAATTTAAGTGTCTGTTTAAACTCTTTTTCCGTTTCCCCTGGGAAGCCAACGATAATATCAGTTGTGATTGCTGGGTCGCGATAAATTTTTCTTAATTTCTTAACAGTTTGTTCAAATTGTTTTGTTGTGTAATGCCTATTCATGCGTTTTAAAACACTGTTTGAACCGCTTTGTAGCGACAAATGAAAGTGCGGACAAAGATTTTTCATCTCCTCGGCAGCAATCAAAAACTCGTCTGAAACGCTTGCTTGTTCAAGTGAACCAAGCCTAATTCTAAGTGGATAATCTGCAAGCAATTTTAATAGTTCATGAAGAGCGGGTTTGCCGTCAATCTTGTAAGTTGAAATATCAATTCCGGTTAAAACAACTTCTTTAACATCGTCTTTTAGCGCGTCAATTTCGTTCATAATGCTGATTATATTTCTAGACCTAGACCTACCACGAAGATATGGAATTAAACAGTATGAGCAAAAATTATTGCAACCGTCTTGAATTTTAACATACGCTCTTGTTTTTGTTTTCTTTGCAATTAAGTTGTCTTCATACTCTTCGCCGATTTTGTCAACTTCAATTTTCTTACGCGATGCTTTTTCAATATGTTGAATTATTTTCAATTTGTTTGATACGCCGCTAATAAATTTTACGCCTTCAATTTCAGCAAACTTGTTTGCATTATGCTCTGACGCACAGCCGCACACATAAATTTTGGCTTTTGGCGATACTTTTTTGATTTTTGCAATCGTTTGTCTGGACTTCTTTTCCGCTTCGTTTGTTACGGCACAGGTGTTGACAACAAAAAAGTCTGCCTCTTCCAATTTGGAACAAACTTCATAACCTAATTTTTCAAGCGAATTTGCAAGTGCATCACTTTCATATTGATTAACCTTGCAACCGAGTGTTATTATGCAAACTTTCATACGCACATATTAGCACAATATGTCAAATTTTGCAATGAGAATAAATATCTTTTTTAAATTTTTAATGAATATTATCCGGCTCAAAATTAAATAAAAATGCAACAAAAAAATCGGAAGCAGGAATTTAGTTGTTCTAAATGACTGTTTTCGGTTTATTGTAGTAACACTGCTTAAATACTCACCTAAAAACAATTTTAAACGATAAGTTTGATACAGAAATGGTCAGGCTGACGAGAAACGAGTTAGGCAAGGAACAAAAAAAATCGGAAGCAGGAGTTTAGTTGTTCTAAATGACTGTTTCCGATTTTTGTAGTGACACAGCATAACGAAGTTTATCGTCAGCCTGACTATTCTTCTTCAATTAAGTTTTCATACACACTTTCATATATCAAAGGTGCTTTTTCACGCCATAATTTGCAAGCATTTATCGCACTTTCGCGACTTGGCGCTCTAAACTCTAATTGAAACATTGGCTCGTTTGCAAAAGGCGAACGAATTCTCATGTTTAAGTTATATGAACCATCATCAATTTTTTCATAATCTGCCAAATATTCTTGCGAACGCTTAAACGCAAGCCTATTTTGCTTTGTAAACTCTGCAATTTCTTCACGCATTTGAAGTGGTATTCTGCGATAAAAATTGGATAAACAATCACGCCCTTCCATTGTGAGATAATATCTTGCTTCGCTCTCATTTTGGTCAAGTGGATAAATGAAACTTACATCTTTTAATTGATATAAAATTTCTTTACATTCCATATAATTTATCCAGTTGTTTCTGCTGCTGCAAATATCCAAAATAGAGTTTTCGGAAAGCGGTATTTCAATCTTTTCGAGAACATATAAAAGTATTAATTTGTTAGTTGTTGAATCTGAACTTATATTCAATTTAAACTCCTAAATTTTTCTTTTGATTATAGTCTTATAATATGTGCAGACGAAACTTTGCCATGAACTTTTTGTTTACCTTCGCTTGTTCGTGCTTCCGCTGCAAAATTGTTTACAACCGTTAATTTATCGCCGAGAGATAATGCAACTTGCTCGTTTTCTTCGCCAAATGATGCATAAACCAAGCCCTTAGACTTTGCTCCAAGCGAAATTGCTCTTAAACCTTTTCTATATCTTGCAGAAAGCCCAAATTCGGCAATATTTACCTTTTTAGCAAATCCGTTGTCTGTTAT
>CALBYO010000134.1 GCA_937889705.1 uncultured Bacillota bacterium
AAAGTCCATAGATTTACCTGAAAGTTTAAATTATATAGAAAAAGAAGCATTTAGTGGGTGCTCAAACTTAACCACTAAAATTGGCGAAGGTTGGGTTAAGGCAGAAGACGGGTCGGCTATTGATGCAAACACATTGTTAAAAGATATTGACTACGCTATTAAAAGAGCGTAAAAAATCAGATTAAGCAAAAATAAAAAAACTGGATTAATTTCCAGTTTTTTTGAAGACTTTTTGTATAAATTTCTTTTGCGCTTTCATGGCTTTGCCTTCGTAGGTGTTCATTTCTTCGGCTGTCATTTCGCTCATGTATTTTTTTGTGTGTTTATCATAAGCAAGCGAAGACAAAGGAATGCCTGAAACCATTACTGGGCTTGGTTTATTAATGAAGTAACGCTTTGGTTTAAACAATTTTGTGTGAAGTTTGCCGTTTTCGTCTATAAGTGCAAGGGCAACGACGAAATGTCCTTTGCTTTTGCCGCCAACATTTGTTAGTTTTTCTATGTAGACATTGAGAAGCTCTTGGTCGGTGAGTTCCTTGCCGTTATAGCGTCTGACAAGTTCCTTTGGTTGGTCTTTTGAAGCAAATTTGTTAATGATTAGCCCGCTGTCGTTAGACAAAACGGGGAGTCCAGTTAATTCGTGATATGCTTTGGCTTTGATAACCGCGTTTTCAAGTTCATTTGCGCCGTTTTCTTCAATTTTGGCTGATAAATCTAAGTCGTTAAGGTTGCAAGTTTCGATGCCAAGTTCGCTAAAAATGGCGTTATAGACTTTATATTTGCCAAAATTTGTGGTTGCAATTAATACTTTTTTCATGTAATTGATTATAACATTTTAGCGCGACAAAGTAAATAAAAAAATTCAGAAAAATACTGAAAATTTTCGTAAAAATTTTGGCTTTTACTCTTGACATTTAGGGCGCAAAATATATAATATGCCAGGAGGAAAAAAAGATGGCTAGTTTAACAAAAAAAGGTAAAATCACACTCACAACAACTATCCTGACAGTTGTAGCAGTTGCAGTTGCCAGCACGGTCACACCTTTTGCATTGAATAAACAAAATGATAAAAAAATTGCGACAAGTTTGCATTCGTCAAGTTTTTACACAAGTCTATCAGCAGAAGAACAAGCAGCGTTTGACCAAGATTTTCAAAGTGTAAAAGCAAGTGATTATTACAAAAAATTGAAAAGAGAAGAAAAGAGAGAACTTGCAGAAAAGTTTCTAGCATCAAAAGAGATTGAAAAAGAACTTGCACAAGCGGACAAAGACCCAGAGGAAATTGTAATTGACGAAAATATGTCAGAGCAGGAGATTAAAGCGGCCGAGCAAGAAAAGGCATATTGGGAAATCGTTGCAGGAGTTAAAAAGTCTTTAAAAACAAATTATTTACCAAATCACAGCAAGTTGATACCAATGAAAGTTAATGGAATTTATGATTCATTCAAGGGCATTGTAACTTTTGTTGATTTTGCGAAGAAAGAAGAAATTGGCGGAAGAACATATTTCTCAAAATACAGCGCGGTTTTGCTTTACGATAATCACAGAGCAGGCGAGACAGAAGATTATAAGAGCATAATTGAGAAAATCACTGAAAAGACACCAATGACAACATACATGGAATGTGAAAATTTCAATGACGAGAAAAATGCAGATTATTTCTATTTAAACAAATATTTAATCGGTTCAAATTTCAGCGAACTTGAAAACAAAGGCAGCAGAATTCAAATGGTTGAGTCTTGGGAAACACCAAAATCATTAGCACCAAATTTCATCGTAAAGAGCAGCAAACCTGGCGAA
>CALBYO010000135.1 GCA_937889705.1 uncultured Bacillota bacterium
GTTATTGACCAAGTTGACATCGTCATTTTGGAAGATATTGAACCAATCAAATATGGAGATAGTTTAAAAGAAATCATTTCAAGATGGTAAAAACTAAAAAAAAGAAGCTAAAAAGCTTCTTTTTTTGTTAAATATTAAATATTTTTCATAACTTTTATAATTTATGATATTTTAAATATTTTTCCAGGTTCAGTTGTTGCCACATCAATTTTTATGTTAACTCCTTCTTGTATTCCAAGATTTCTAAGATAGTTGCAAACTTCTGTGTATGCTAAATCTGGTCTGTTATTTTCCTTACTTAAATGAGATAGCACAACTTGTTTAACACCATTTTGCGCAAGATACGAAATCGCTTTTGCACTTTCAAGATTTGATAAATGGCCACGACTTGAAAAAATTCTGTTTTTTAACATTGCGGTATAGTTTGGGTTATTTTTTAGCATGTCGACATTATGATTAGATTCAAGATATACAAGTTGGCTGCCAGAAAGTTGTTTTAAAACATTTTCGTCAATTTTGCCAAGGTCGGTTGCGATGCTTATTTTATGGCTGCCGCAGGTAAAGGAATAACCCACGCAACAAGATGAGTCGTGTGGCACCTTAAAAGCGGTTACTGTTATATCTTTAATTGTGAAAGGACATTCTGAAAAACTCCATTTTTGAGTTGATTCGAGCCTTGAAATTTTATTGTTTATTGCGTTCCAGCCATCAACATGAGCGTAAACTTTTGTTTTAAATTTGCTTGCAAAAACATCAAGACCTTTGATATGGTCTGAGTGCTCGTGAGTGATTAAAATTGCGTCAATTTGGTCACCAGAAACACCAAGTAATGCGAGCCTTTTTTCTGTTTCTTTGCATGATAAACCAATGTCAACTAAAATTTTGGCATTTTCGCTTTCTATGTAAGTTAAATTTCCGTCACTGCCGGAAGATAGATTAACCGCTCGCATATCTTATATAATATCAAAAAATTACAAAAAACACAATATAACTTTTGCATTTTTGCAAAATAAATTATATAATACTTTTGATAAGAGGTTATTTTGATTAAATTATTAACAAATCCAGGTTTTTATATTTTTAATCTTCATGTTGCATGGTATGGCGTGTTAATCGCAACAGGTATGCTTGTTGCAATTTTGTTTTGCTTGTATTTTGCAAAAAAACGCGGTGTAAAGTCGGACGATTTCATTTTGGTCGCACTTCTTGCTATTCCTTTATCTGTGATCGGTGCGAGAATATATTATATCGCCTTTTCTGGCAGAGCATGGTCATTTGCCGAAGCCATTAAAATTTGGGAAGGCGGCATGGCAATTTACGGCGGCGTAATTGGCGGTGCAATCGGTGTGCTTATTGCGGCACTTATAAAAAAGAAAAACTTTTTTGATTATGCCGATGTTATTGCCCCAGGTTTGATTATCGCGCAAAGCATTGGTAGATGGGGCAATTTCATTAATAAAGAAGCTTATGGCTGGGCTGTTGATAATCCTGCCTTGCAAGGATTTCCATTTTCGGTGTATATCGAACATTGCGTGCAAGAAGGCTGCACTTGTGGCGGTAGCGGCTGGCATTTAGCGACTTTCTTTTTTGAAAGTTATTTGAATTTTGTTGGTTTCTTTATTTTGCTTTTGTTGCTCTTGTATTGCAAAAAACGCGGGACTGTTGTTGCTGGTTATTTTATTTGGTATGGAATCGTCAGGGCGATTGTTGAAACATTCAGAACCGATGCGTTATTCATAGGGCACACAACGCTTAGAGTGTCGCAACTTTTGAGCATAATTTTAATATTTGTTGGGCTATTGATGTTATTTTACATCTATTTGCTCCCAAAAATTATAGAAAAACGCAAGAAAAAACGCTTGAATAATTGACAAACGCAAAATTATTTGTTAATCTATTCAAGATTTTAAAGGTGGGTAGTTCAATTGGTAGAGCAGCGGTCTCCAAAACCGCCTGTTGCAGGTTCGAGTCCTGTCCCGCCTGCCAAAAAATCAAATTTACAACTTTTTGCATTGCATTAAGTTGTTTTTTTATATTTATTTTTTATGTTTTCAATAAAAATTTCGTATTGTTTTCAAACAAGTTGCATCTTGACGCACATTTTTTTTGTGATATAATTTGTATAAATAATATTGAGGAGTGTAAGTTATGAAAAAAGGTATTGTCATTAGCGTGGGGGCTGTTGCGTTGTCGTCATTAGCCATAGCAACGTTATGCTCAATAAATGATCAACAAAAAACTCAAATAACAGAAGACGATGTCATAGCAGCCGAAAAGATATTAGATTCATTCACAACTTATGACGAAAATCATGAATTTGTTGCGTTTAATTATCCTGCATACAAAACCCACATGGAAAAACAAGAGAATTTAAAAAATCAAAAAGAATTGAAAGAAGTTCCATCTAATCAAATTCTTTATTCATTAGAAGATCTTAATTTTACTGAACAAACTCCTGTTGAGAAAATGACACATAATATTACGAATATGGAAACCACACAAAACAATCCATTTCAAGACTTAGCAGGTGAAACTAACGCAGGCA
>CALBYO010000136.1 GCA_937889705.1 uncultured Bacillota bacterium
AACAAAACGGTGTTTCAGCAAGACGCCTTGCTTATTGCGAAAATAATTGTGATTTTAAGTTCTATTTATCCACAGAAAACGGCTTTTATTCAATAGATGATGGTAAATTATTTAACGGAAATGGCTTTATGAAAAACGTTTTTCAGCCACTTTTTAATGACGAAGAACACGGAAAAGAGGTTCTAAGTTACACTCCAATCACTAGTCGTTTTGTTTATGGTAACTTAAAAAATAAAATAGAAAAATATTTGTTGAAAGATATGCAACTTATTAACGAAAAATTTAGTTTAGTAAAAATGACTGATATGCAATTTTTCGATTATGACAAATTGATCAAAATAGAAAATAAAATTAATTCGCTAAAAAATTTAGAATCTAATATGTAAAAAACGCTCAATTTGAGCGTTTTTTTATATTTTTAATATGTTTTTAAATGCATAAATTAAGCCATTATCGTTTATATCTTTCGTGGTAAATGTGCAAATATTTTTAATTTTTTCCTTTGCATTGCCCATGGCGATAGAAATGTCTGCTGTTTTAAGCATCGGAATGTCATTATCAGAGTCGCCGATAGCAACAATAGTGTATTCAGGAAAATTTTCTTTAAAAAATTTAATTGTGTTTGCCTTGGAAGAAGAAATATTTGATGCGTCTGAATAATTGTCTGGCATATCGAAAAAGTTTATTGTTTTAAACTCTGCTTTAACATTTTCGGGCAAGTGTGATCTGAACAAAAGTTGTTTTATATTGCCTTCGTTTAAATCTTTTACATACTCAGATTCATCAGCTTTTTGAGCTTCAAATCTTATTTGGTCTTGCTTGTTATCTGATAATGTCTTCTCGTAGCAATCGTCTTTGTAAGCCCAAAATAAATTGTTTTTGGTTAAATATTCTATTAATTTTTTTGTTTCTTCAAGATTTAAAGGTTCTGAATTTTTAATCCAACTTTTAGTGGTTGTATGGTATATTCCGCTGCCAATAAGCACCGAAATATAGTCAAAAATTTCCATGTATTTGATGTTTAAAATTTTATTTAAATTTCTGCCTGTTGAGATTGTGAAAATATGTCCTTTTGACTTTAAATTCTCAATCTCATCAACAATATCTTTTTTGATTTCAGTGTCGCCGGTGTTAATGAGCGTGCCATCAATGTCAATTACAAATAAATATTTTTTGTTATTTTCCATAGTTTACCTTCAATTTATTAAAACAAATATGCTAAATTTTGTCAATTAAAAATTAAATAAAATGTTATTTGACAAATATTAAAAATATATTATAATATCAACAATTAAGGGGGAATTTATGAAAAATGTTTATATTTATCCAGAATGGAATAAATGGGAAAATAATTACATAGAAAAATTAGGTAAAGATAAAGTTGTGGACTTTTTAGAAGAATTAGGATTTTATGATATTCATGAAAATTATTACACAGAATGTTCACAAAATGACAAACCGGCAAGTTATAATTTCAATATGCGCACGATGAAAAATATGGATTATTTGTTTATTAGAATGTCCGATTTTGATATTGAACTTTTTGCTCGCGGCGATGTTAAAGAGGAGTTTAAGCCAAAAGAAATGCCTGGGCTTAAAGAGATGTGGAGAGATTATATGTCCGACCAATTTCCTGATTATAGGAACTCTTTAAAGACATACTTGACTAAGAAAGACGATTTTTATAATCCACAATATGAAACTCCACTTTATAGATAAAAAATAAAAAACTACTTAAAAAAGTAGTTTTTTTGTTGTAA
Source organism: uncultured Bacillota bacterium (assembly GCA_937889705.1). Classification (GTDB taxonomy): domain Bacteria; phylum Bacillota; class Clostridia; order Christensenellales; family UBA1242; genus UMGS687. The sequence goes on from CALBYO010000136.1 coordinate 1,761, forward strand.
AATAGCGAATTTATTAGCAATTATATTCTTTTTTCTTTTGAATAGAAGATAACGGCGGTTAATGTTGGGCCTGTGTGGCTAGCAATAACAGGGCCAACAGGACCTTCTTGAATGTTTGCATTTGGGAATTTTTCCATTATCATTTTTCTCAAATCAGCAATATAATTTTCGCCAGCAAAAGCAAGTTGAATTGGACAAGGACTTGTTTCATCGTATTGATTAACAAATTTGTCAAACAAGGTTTTTATCGCTTTTTTTGTGCCCATTATTTTTTCAATAACTCTTAACTTGCCATCGCTATCAAAGGTTAAAAGTGGCCTGAGTTGAAGCGCTTTACCCATCATTGCTTGCATTCCGGAAATCCTTCCACCGCGTTTTAAAGCATCTAAATCGTTTAAGAAAAAGTATGCGAAAAAGTGTTGAACTTCGGCGATTAATTTGCCTAGTGCTTCTTTTGCTGTTAAGCCGTTATCGCGCAAGGTTTTTGCGAATTTTAACAATAAATTTTGAACTTGTGTTGCGGACAAACTATCGAAAACATAGATTTTATGTTCAGAATTTTCGTTAATTTCATCTGCAGCAGTTTGGACAATATTGTATGTTCCAGATAGGCCTGATGACAAGCAAATATGCAAAATGTCTGAGTTATATTTCTTTATCAAATTTTCAAAATATTCTCTAATTTCAAAAGCGTTTAGGCCTGTTGTTGAAAATATTTTTCCATTTTTCATGTCGTTATAAAATTTTTCATAGTCTTCTAAGCAATTTGATTTGTCTTGAAAAACTTCATCTTCGCAGATGTAGGACATTGGAATATAAGAGATATTTTCTTCGTCTAATTTGCACTTAAATTCATCGCAGCAAGTGTCGGTGGATAAAATAAATTTGCTCAAAATTAACTCCTTATGGGGGAATTATAATAGAAATTTAATTTTTTTGCAATTATTATAATAAAATTTGTCAAAAAATTTTTTAATTATAATATAAGTTTATTTATATATTATATATTTTAATTTGTTTTGATAAATATTAGTTTTAGTGTTAAAATAATATTTGAAAAGTGAACTTATGAGGAGGTAACATGGCAAAGTTTAAAAGTGTTATTGTTGCTTGTTTATTAATTTTAATGAGCGTTCTTTTTGTGGCTTGTGGACAATCCCAAATTGAAAGCATTTCTTTTAAAGAAAAAGATATTTATATGACTGTTGGCGATAGTTATAATTTAGAGTTGGAATATTCGCCAAAAGATGCTGAATTTGAAATTGAATATAGCGTAAGTGATAATACGGTTGTTTATGTTGTCCCAAATACAAACACTGTTGTTGCATTAAAAGCGGGCAGTGCAGTAGTTTATGCGAAAGCACAGAACGGGAAAACTGCATCAATAAATATTCAAGTTGTTGAAACAAAACAAAATTTAACTACACCTTCAAATCTTAAGTTGGACAGAGAAAATAATAAGTTGACATGGATTGCTGTTCCAGCGGCATATCAATATCAAGTTGAAATTACATTTGACGGCAATACAACAACAAAAGTTGTATCAAACAATTATTTAGAAATTTCAGAGATAGAAAATCTCGTTCTTGAACCTGGCAAAATTGTAACATTCAGAGTTAAAGCAATCGCGTCCAACTTATCAGCATATCAAAATTCAGATTGGTCAGATGTTTTGACTTTTGACGAACTAACTGCTGTGGAAAATTTGTCTTATGATTTATCAAACGGCACAATCAATTTTGAATATGAACTTACAAAACAAGTTTCAAACGGCAATGGTATTTATTTCCAAATAAATATTACAGGTGCTGACAATAAAACAATAAGAATTTTAAAAAATGAAACGGGAGTTTATTCTCAATCATATAGACCAACAAAAGCGGGCGAATACACTATTTCAGTTGTTGCTATGATGTCTGGCAAAACAACATCAATCGCAAAAGTTATAAAATTAAATAAACTTGAAAATGTAACTTTTGAGCAAGATAAAACAGCTATCATATCAAAATGGAAAGATGGTGAACAAGATTACAGAATTAATTTATCAATTAGTATTGATGGGCAATCGCAAAATTTAACATCTCAAAATGAAGCTCTTATTGCAGACAACATTGCTTTGACAAGTGACAAAACGGCGAACTTGACTTCTTATGTTGAGAAAATCAACAAAGAAGAAACAATAAATGGTGTTAAAACTTATTACATAAATTCCGATATAAGTGCTATTACTTTGGGCAAAGCGATAACACCAACAAATTTGCAAGTTGAAAAAATCAACGATAGTTCAGTTAAACTTATTTGGGTTTATGGTGGAAACACATACAAAGTTTATTTAAACGGCGAACTTGTCGATTGTGAACAAAACATTATAACAAAAAATTCAGTGCAATATGTTGAAGTTGTTTTGGATAATTTAAATGCAGCGGGAGAATATCAATTCCAGGTTTCATCGCAAAAAGAACATACAAATACTAATTATTATCTTGACTCCGATGCAGCAAATTTCAAAAAAATTGTAAAATTTGGTGCTGCGAAAGTTAAGTTTAATTCAGAACTAAAAAAAATTGAATATGAACTAAACGCAAATCAAGTCGGCGGCAATATTGAGTTGACAATTAAAAACGGCAATACAACCAACATAACAGAAAGCATTTCTGCAATAACTGGCAGTGTGGAAGTTGAAGTCGCAAATATTGGTGAATACAAAATTGAAGTCAGAATTACAAGAACGGAAGACAATGCAGTTTATCTTTCAGCCGATTCTCAAATAATAACCGTTACAAAGTTGTCTGCTGTTGATTATGAAACAGAGTTATCCACAAACGAAGACGAAATGACAATAACTTTTGTTAAGAAATCAAATGCAAGTGGCTATAAAATTTTATTAAACGGCGAAGAAATTTCAGATTTGCCAAACGGCGAAAATATTTATAGAACAAGAATTGACGATGTTACAATCAACAACAAAAATTACGGCAAATTCACACTTAAAAATATAAATGTTGCTGGTAAATATGTATTAAATATTGTGGCACTTGGCAGCGATGATGAAAACAATGATAATTACATTTTAAGTTCAAATGATAGTAACTACGAATTCTATAAACTTGCTTCTCCAACATTAAACTATTCCAAAGTGGACTCCAAAATTATAAATTTCACTTGGAATGTTGTTAACGGGGCAAATGTAACTTATGAAATAAAAGTTATAAAAGTTTCAACCGGCGAAATTATATATAATATGCCAGTTTCAACAACAAGTCACAACATCACTTTTGATAATGAGGGCGAGTATGTTGTTACGGTTATTGCGAAATCGTCAAGAGATAACTATTTAAAATCAAATGTCAATATTGAAACATGCAGTGTGACGACAATTAAATTAAATATGCTTCAAGATGTGAAACATGAAGTCAAAACTGATAGTTTTACAAATGAGAGATTGTCTGTTGTAAGTGCTAACAAGGTTGACAATGCAGACGGCTATGTTTTGATCTTAGAAAAAACATCAAATGGCTCAAATATTGAAATTGCTAGATATAATTCTTATGTCATAGATGGAGATAAAGTTGTTTTCACTTTGGGCAATGTGGACTCTGTTTTTGCTGACGCTGGACAATATAGCTTCAAGTTCTATGCAATAAGTTCACAACGCAACATTTTGCAGTCAGAAGTCGTCGGCTATCGCATTAACAAATTAAGCAGTCCAGAAAATGTCACAATAGAATACAACGAAGATTCAACTATTTTGAGATTTGCTTCACAAGATAGTCAAGGCAGATTTTTAATCTCAGTTGATGGCGGCAGTTATGTGGAAATAAATCAAAATTATTTTGATATTTCAAATTTGAATGCAGGTTCGCACGAATTTAAAATTATTAATTTAGGTAATGATAAAAACATCTTAAATTCAGATGCAACATCAGTTACTTTAAGAATTTTGGTACGTCTTAACACTCCGTCAAACATTCAAATTGGCGTTGATCCAAACGATGATAGCAAGATTTTAGTATCATTTGATAAAGTTGAAAATGCTTCATATTATGAAATTATAATTTCTCAAAATTCTGACAAAATCATTACTTATCGACCAACAAGCATAGAAAATCAATTTGTTGTTGAAATTAATCGCTCGGTGTTCTGCGAAGGTCTGCAAAATCTTTCAATAATTGCTAAACCAGCAGATGACTCAGAGCAATACGAAATGAGTTTTGCATCAAACAAAATTTATATTGAGAAAGCAGCGGCGGTTGATAAAGTTTTATTAAGCGAAGACGGTAAATTAAATTTGCATGAAAAGCAAGCACTTATAAATGGAACGATTTATTCAAATTTATTAACTGATGTGCCAGAACTTTCAAGTGGCGAAAAATTAACTTTTGTTGTTAGAAATATTTCAACTATTGTTGACGGGTTTGACAGCGAAAACAAATTTTATATGGCTGGTGAATGGTCGCAAGTTGAATTAACTCGCTTGTCAACACCAAATGTTACATTGAATGGTGATAGTGTTGAAATTGATTATGTTCGCGAAGGCGTTGATTATAATTTGATTCTAACATTGGATTATTTAGGATTAAATAACGCGAGCGTTCTTCAAACTTTCACATTTAATCTAACAAATGAATTAGGTGAAAATGCAACAGCGTTCGACATAAAGAGTTTTATAACGAATTTCGTTTCGCTTACAAACTTAGTTGGTGACTACAAATTTACTGTACTTGCAAAACCTATTTCAAATGAAAATTTAAAATTATATATTTCTTCTAAAAATTCAATAGAAAATAATTATAAATATGTAGAAAATATTGAAAATATTAATGCAATATTTAATCAAGAAAATAGCGGAAAAATTAATTTAAAAATAAATAAAAATTATTTAGAAAAAATAAATAAAATATATTTTGAAATTATTCAAAATTCAAATAAATGTATTTTTGAAATTAATTTAGAAAATAATTTAATAAATATAATAAAAAATGAATTAAATTCTGTTGAAATTAATTTAATTAAAAATATTTCAGAAAATGAAATTGAATTTACAGTTGATATTTACAAATTAATTAACGCTGGCGAAATTAGTATAAATTGGTCACTCAAAGGCGATGAAGAATATTATATTTCACCAAGCAATCTTGAAGTCGAAAATATAACCAAACTTAATAAACCAGAGTTTAGTTATGTTGCAGACATTTTAGGGAATAAAATTGTATTAACAAACGAAACAATTTCTGCAATGCCAAATGCAACTTTTGTTGCGGTATATAATGGCGAAAGGTTAGAGTTTTCAAAAACTGCGGAAGGCGTATATTTGTATTTGCCATACGAATGGACAACTCTTGCGGATATTGAAATCTATGCATTAACTAGTGAAAAAGGATTCATAAATTCAGACGAAGTTGTAGTTAATTTCAAGAGAGCAAATTCTATTGAAAACTTACACTTAACAGAAGACGGCGTGTCAGATACAACTTATATAGAATGGTTAAGCGATGCCGCAGAATTTATTATCTATATTTCACAAGATAATTTCCAAACGCAAAAAGTTTATTCATCTTCAAATGCAAGATTTGAAATAACAGATGAAATGTTGGCGGCTGGAAATGTTAGAATTAGAGTTGTTGTCAAAGGTTATACAAGCGGATCAGAAATCTATTTGAATTCAGATTTTGTTGAACTCGTTTGCGAAAAGTTAGACAATCAAGCGGTTATAACAAATCCAAACGGCGTGCTAACTTGGAGTGTTTTTGCGCAAGAAAGTTTGTTGAAACAATATAGAATAAATATTGGCGGAAACATATACAACTTTGCTGCAAGCGTTCATACTTTTGATTTAAAAGATTTGTCAGGGTACATCACTTTGAATTTCAAACTTGTTGGTGACCCTACACAAAATATTATTTCATCAAATTATCAAATCGTTTATGTTTACAAATTTAATAAACCAAATTCATTCAAAATTCAAAATGGCAAGTTCATTATTGATGAGAATTTAGAAAATATTGATATAAATCTCGATTATTTAGATTTCCTAATCAATATTAATTCAAATTCATTCTTGTATTCGGAATATGTAAATTACAGCGATGAAATGGTTGAAAAATTCTATCAACTTTTGGCGTCAAATAATGGGCTAGCAAGCGCAAACTATGTTGTTCAAACTGGCACAGTTGTAAACAAAGATGGCAAAAAATATTTGGCTGTTAATTCTGATAAAACTGACGAAAAGAGTTTTGGAATTTACCAAATAGATATTGAAAATGACGAGTTCTATTTAACTCAGACCAAATTAATTTCTGGAAATATTGAAACATACTTTAATTGGGAATGGGTTGATGCAACTTTTGCATCAGAGGGCACTGTCAGAATAATATTGAAGCCAAAATTCACAACCAAGACAGAAATTTATGACGATGGTTGGAGAACAATTAAGACAAAGAGTGGCGAAGTTGCCGTATATTACATTGATATTGCATTCAATAATTTAACAAGCGGAGGAAATTATGTTTCAAGTTCAGTTTGCTTGAAATTGCCATCATCGCTTGAAGCGGCAGAATACACAATTCAAGTTCAAAAAACTTCGTTGAGCGGCAATATCAACTTGTCCTCACAAAATGTTGATGTTTTGAATTTCACAAAATTATTAAAACCAGCAACAGTTATTAAAAATGGTAAAATTGTTTGGACGCAAGACGGCAATGCAGCGTATTATCAAATGTTGTATGTAAATTCAGGCGTTTCAACATGGTCAGAAAATTTATTAAATGGTAGTTTTGAACCTAACTCATTGTTTGAAAGTTTAACATCACAAAACAAATTTTCATTCAAAATGGTGGCGTTCGGAAATGTTACAGAATTGAAACCTACCGAGAACTTATCTGCATTAAGCAAAAATTACATAATAGCTAGTGATTTCGGCGAAGGTGAGTTTACAAAACTTAGACAGCCAGGAGACTTAGTATTAATCAATGGCGTGATTTACTGGAACGATTCTAACGCTTACGATTATTATAAAATTGAAAACGTAGATAGTAAGATTGAACTCAGATTCTACGATTTGGCAATGAACGAACTCACATCAGTGATTCTTCCTGCAAAAGCGTTGATAAATGATGATAGCATAAAATTTATTGACGATTACTTAACTGACGCCCAAAAGAACATTTTAAAAGCGTCAGGCAAAATAATTATTAAATACAGACAATTAGGTTCGACTTTTGATAATTATATAAATTCAGAATTTAAAAATTTAAAGATTGAAGGCGCACAATCAACAATAATTGGCGGCGAAGTTTTAAATTATTTTGAATTCTTGAATAGAGCCTTAGATATATCGCTAACGGAAGCAAATGGACTTACATTCACAGGTATTACTTACGATAATTCATTGCTTAGCAATATTTACTACGATGTATATTTTGTATTGGGCACAGGGAAAAATGCAGTTACAATTCTTGCAACAACTTTGGAAAATAGTACAAATATAACATTTAGCGAACTTAAAAACTTGTTAAAAGCAAAAGACCCAACAGCAATAATATCTCAAATATTTGTTGTGGCAAGGGGAAATAACACTTATTACATTTCAAGTTTAAAATCCGCAATTAAAAATGTTTACACTATCCAAGGCGAAGCAACAATGATAATTGAAAATGGCATTATTAAATGGGAAAATATTGAAAATGCTGGCAGTTATCAAATTAAGAGCATAGTTAATGGCGAAGAATATATTTATGAAATAAAATACATAAATAACAGGTTCACAATTAATGGCGAGGTAACAAATGCTGTTTACTTTGAAACACAAGCAAGCGGCAAATTGATGTGGTGCTTCAATATAGCAGCCTATGACAAAATTGCTGATGCAGAACATAGTTTAAATATCAGATATATGCCAACAAATCAAGGCTCAGATGTATTTGCAATACCAGGCGAATGGACAGCAAATGCTATCAGAGTTTATAAGATCTCAAAACCAAATGTTAGACTTGAAAAGGGTGTTTTCGTTTGGGATATAGTTACTAACGCAGAATCATTTAGAGTTACAATCAAAGATCAAAACGATAACGAAATTTTGACTTACTTGTCAAACGCTACATCTTATCTATTAGACTTAAACGAATTGGCGGTTAAACTTGGCAAAGATATCGACGCTGTTATAAATGAAATTTCAAGTTATAAAATAACATTCCAAAGTGTTGGCCCAAATGCTAGCGTAAACGGCGTATATTTCATATCGTCAGTTGAAGTTGAACAAACTGGATTATCATTGAAAGCAAACACTATTGGAAATATACAAATTAACCAAGATACATTGACTTGGACAGACACAAGTGACGATAATGAATACATTATTTACATTACTGGCGAAGACAATGGTGTTAAAGTTTTAAAAACAATAACAACAACAGAAAAATCTTATGATTTATCACTAGCGAAATTAAACGGCGATAATGATGCGGTTTACAGCGTTACAATTAAGATTGCCGGCGACAATGTCGAACTTGCCAGTGCAGTAAGTAAACAAGTTGATTTCAAAGTTTTACATTCAATAAGTTCAATTTCATTAAACAATGGTTATGTGAACTTTGAAGTTCAAGAAGGTGCAACATCATACACTATTACATTTGAAATAGCAAGTTTTGTTTATAACTATGTAATCAAAAAGTATGGCGATAATTATAGAATAGAGCGTGTAACACAAGTTTCGAATGGAAGCATAATTGAGCTCGACAAAGGACTTGAAACAGACATGTATAACGAAAACGGCAAAATATATTTGTGGCCAGTTAACGTAACAATGTATACA
>CALBYO010000137.1 GCA_937889705.1 uncultured Bacillota bacterium
AAGCAAAGCCGCGAACGATGATTGCTTCAAAAAATCTGACGCATGCAAACATGAACATAACACCCAAAAGCACGCTAATTATCGGTGCAATTATATTGTTTTTAAGTATGATTTCAAGACACAAATAAGCTACTTGACTAACAAGTGCATATATGCCCAAAAACACATAATTGAAGCGTTTTTTGGCTTTTAAATGTATGTAATAAACAATAACTAAAACCGCAGCGGTTGCCACTGCTCCATACAATGCAAACAGGTCAAAAGTGCCTAAAAAATTTGCAACCACATATAGCGGAGCAAGGATATAAACCTTATGGTCGCACCACATTAAAGCAAAAAGCAAACCGAATGTAAATGGATAAATTATTCCAGCGATATTGCCTTTTGAAAAGACATAAAACGCTAAAAATATAGCCAAATATTTGGTTATTTCAGTTAAAATTTCTCTTTTTTTTGAATTATTTTTTGTGTTACTCATGTGCATAATTGTAAACTCAATAATTCAAATTGTTAGAGCATAAAAAAGCCATATTTTGTCGAAAAAACTCAAACTATGTAGCAAATTTTAAAAACTGGCTAAACTGCCCTATTTTACTTGCTTTTAGACATAAAAAAACATCTCAATTTGAGATGCTTTTTTGTATTTAAAGATATTCTTAGAATTGGTCTTTAAAACTTTTGCCGAACTTAAATACTGGAACAGTGCAAGCTGGGATTTTGATTTCCTCTTTTGTTGCAGGATTGATACCAGTTCTAGCAGCTCTTTTCTTAGCTTCGAAAGTTCCGAAACCAGGAACAACAACTTTGTTGCCTGCTTTAAGTTCTTTGCCAACAGCGCAAACGAAAGCGTCAAAAGCAAGACCTGCTTCCTTTTGTGTTAAGCCTGCTTCTGCTGCAATTGCTTTAACTAATTCTCCTTTATTCATATCTCATTTCTCCTTTATTTAATTTCGTTTGATTATTCCCTTCAAACATCAATATAATACCATCAAAATGAGATTTTTCAAAACAATTTATGTAAAATTTTGGACTTTTTAGAACATTTTTCGACTTTTTGGGGCTGAAAGTGCCTATTTATGGGCAGATTAGCCATTTTTATGATGATTTTTCTTCAAGTTTATACCCCTGACAAAAAGTTTATAAATCTCACATAGCGGAATGATTGAGGCAGAAAGCCCAAGCGAAATTGCAAAACCTGTGAAACTTACAGTTGAGAGATGTATAACTGTATGCAAAGGCGTAAACGCGATGGACGCTAAAAGACCAAAAGCAAATAGCATTGTTATCCAAATCCACTTATTATTAAACAAGTTATTTTTAAACACAGAGCCGTCAATTCTTGCTTCAAAAATGAAGAACATTTGAACAACATTGAGCGTGTAAAATGCCATTGCTTGTGCAACATGCTCGCCATACAATCTAAGCCCTAACGAATAGGCTAAAAGTATTATAATTGTTTGAAAAACTGCAAATACAACCACCTGCCAAGCGTTATCATTTATCTGCAATATGCTTTTCCTTGCATCTCGTGGTTTTTGCAACATTATGTCCTTTTCGGCAGGCTCTAAACCAAGAGCAATCGCTGGTAAACTATCGGTTATAAGATTTACAAACAAAATTTGAACTGGAAGCAAAAATACAAATTGTGGAAATAAAATTGTTGCAAACAAGATTGACAGCGACTCCGCACAGTTTGCAGAAAGCAAAAATTTGATTGTTTTCTCAATATTTTTAAAGATTTTTCTGCCTTCTTCAACCGCCACGATAATTGTTGCAAAGTTGTCATCAGCAATAATGATATCTGCCGCTTCTTTGGAGATATCCGTGCCGCTTACTCCCATTCCAATTCCTATGTCCGCCGCCTTTATGCTTGGCGCATCGTTGACACCATCACCGGTCATTGCAACAATCTTTTTAATTGACTTATAAGCCTTTACTATTCTCACTTTGTTTTCAGGCGTAACGCGTGCATAAACCTTGATTTTGTTTAAAATTTTCAAATATTGTTCATCTGTCAATTTGTCAAGTTCTGCACCCGTTAGCACTTGTTTTTCTGATGTCGCGATACCAAGTCTTTTGGCAATTTCAAATGCGGTGTCTTTATGGTCGCCAGTTATCATGATTGTTGTCATGCCCGCTTTCTT
>CALBYO010000138.1 GCA_937889705.1 uncultured Bacillota bacterium
CAAGTTGATTGTTAAATTTTTGAGAGTTGTATTTTCACCAACATTTTGGAATAACGCTAAATTCAATGTTTGATTTGAATTGTTATTTAACATTGATGAAATGTTAAAGTTTCTAATTGTAATTATCTTGTTATTGCCGTCCAACGATGCAATCATGTCTGTGTTTGCAATAGGTGTGAAATCGGTCAAATACAAGTCGTTCATCAAAATATAGTTTGCTGGTTCGCCACTTTCTGTTGTGGTTGAGTTCATATATCTGATAAATTCTTCTTCCGTTTTAATTGCTATTGGCGTGTCTTCATCTTCATATATTTGAACTTTAATTGTAAAGTCATAAGTGAAGTATTTAATAACATTGTGGTCGCCAGGAAGAGTATATGCAATTTTGATTTGCATTGGAATATTACCACTGCGCAAACCATTGATTGAGAATGTTCTTGATGATAAAGGTTTATCATTTTCATCTCTATCAATAATTACATCGAAGTAGTTATTTGTGTTTTTGACGCCGTTTTCATCAAAATAACCAGTATCTGAATTTCTATAATACAAATTATTTGCTAAATTTGCATTTGTTTCTCCATTTTCAGAAAGACCAAAACTATAACCATTTTTATTTTCTTTATTCTCACCTTTCTCAGTTTGTTCAATCGTGTCATTTGAGAAAGTTAATTTGTCTTTATTGAATGTGTATAAATAGTTGTAATCAACATCATTGTAATTTGAATTATAATTAATATTCAAAGCAATATTTTTAAGGAAAAATTCCTTATTTTTAGCAATTCTGTGTGCCGCCTCTGCTTCGTCTGTGCTTACACTATTATACGCTGGTGTTGACGATAGTTTAAAGCCAAAGGTCAAATCTTGTCTTAATTGAATTGGTGCAACAAAAACATTATCGTCTTCGGCATTTCCTTCAATATACATTCCGTCAACCGTGAAATCAACAATACTTAAAGTAATGGAATCAATTTCTTCTTCAAGCTTTCCATTTATTGTTTTTCTCATAATTGTTTGAATAACAACTTTGCCGTCACCGTTTATTTCAGCATTTAAACCGGCTCTAATTCTACCTGAATATATCTTTTTACCATCTCTGATTTCATACTCGGCAGTGTTGTAAATTATGCTGATATAATCTCCACCCAACTTAGATTGTTCATAATCAACATAACGAACATCTCTGAGTTCTTGGTCTTCATTAACTGCAACTTCAAAATCAACATAGTTTCCGCGAGAAATAACCGCGTCTTTCTTGCCGTCAACCGTGATTTGTGCTTTATTTATCGTTTCGGCTGAAAGCACGATTGTTGTTGTCTTAACTTCTTTTGTTGGATCTGCTGGATAAACTTTGATTGTAATTGGGAAATACACACCCTCTTCAACAGTATCAACAATTTTTGTTCTAACATAAATCATTCCGTTGTCTTTTGCAAGTTGTTCTGAATGATAAATAGTAAGTTTATTTGTGTCGCGTTCTGAACTATAACCAATAGTTCCACTAGCGTTAATATAGTCGTTATTTTGCGAATTAATCATTTGTTCAAACAAAACATAATATTCGCCATTTACAACTGCACTTTCAATTTCAATTTTGCTATATGCTGCATAATCTGGATATAAATTGATTGCTAGTAAGCCGTTTTTACCAGGCCTTAAAACAGTTGTTGGGTTTGTATTGATAGTAAAACCATTTGATTTAGTATTATCCGCTGCATAATGTGATTGCGAAATACTTACAACTTCTTGTGGTATTAATGTCAAATTCAATGTTGAAACAACTTTACTTTCTGAATCTGAAATTTTAATTTTAAATTCTCTTACTTTTGATATTGTTTTTCTAATATCACTCTTTACGGATACATAAACATTAAAGTTATGGCTGTTTCCAATTTTTGTTGATTTAACTGCTGTTACATCAAAAATTGCTTCTTCAACATTTGTATTAGATGCACCAACTAAAATATCGTTTTCATAAATTTCAACAATGATATTTTCGTCATTTTTATCAGAAATTGCCACAACATCAAAATTCAACACATTTGATGGTGAAAGTTCACTGTCTGTTAATGTTGTTTGAATTCTGCTTGCGCCTCTCACAACTTGAACTTCGTAATTTTTGTTAAAATTCTTTGAAATTAATTCATTTATTATGTCAAAATCGTCATCTTTAATATTTCCAAGGTATGTTCCAAGACCATTATTTTGAAGTGCCAAGATTGTTTCGATTGTAAATCTTTCGTCTTCACCCACTGCAAATTCATAATTGCTTGGCGATAAAGTATAAGTTCCTTCTGAAATAAACTCATAATCGTCATCAAAACTTGCTCCGCCTTGATTGTTGTAAATTGAGCCAACGCCATTTAAAATGCCGTTTGCATCTTTTTCTCCCGATTTAATTCTAAAACCTATTGCGAATAAGTTAGTAAATATTGAATAATTTGCACCATTTAAAAGCACTGTTGCTTTAACATTTGATGCGTATGTTTCTGTTTTTGAATATCCAACTTGGTCAACATCGCCATTTTTGATAATTGTTGATGGGTTCATTGATGAAGAACCATGATACAAATTGAAATCTTGAATTGGATAAATTACATAGAACACAATTTTTTGTTCTCTGCAAGATGTGCTTGCGTATTTTGAAGTAACATTTACTTCTGTTTTGCCTACGCCTGAAATTCTAAGTTCATTACCAACAAAAGAAATTGAAGAAGAAGCCGCTAAATTGAACAATAAATTGTTATTTTTACCGAAAATTTCTTCAAGTGAAATAATATTTAAGTTGTTTAATTGTGCTTTTGCAACGCCGTCTGACAAACTTTCAAGCACTTGATAGAAATACAAAACAATGCTAATTGTTCCATCTTTTTCGGAATACATATATTTTGAACTATCTGCTTCGTTGTTATTTATATTGATGTTGTCGATAACTTTTGGCGCGTTTGCTTTAACAAGATATAACGAACCATTGTTGATACTTGCATCGTATTCCCACAATTTCGCATCTTTAAGATTATTTTGTAAAGCAAGATTGAAATTTGTTAATGTGTCATAATCCCCTGCCACGAAAACATTTTCGCCACCAGTTTCGTCACTAGTTCGCTTTAAATATGTTTTTTCACCATTTTCAACATGATAAGCACGAGAATATGAATTTGAAATTTTATCTGCGCCACTAATAGCCAAAGCATTTGCTGATGCATTTGAAACTTTACTCAATGTATAGCAGTTTACAACTGAACCATTTTCAATTTCGCCAACAAGAGCGCCAACTTTTTTGTCATTACCATTAAGTGAGAAATTTGTCATACATTCTGAAACAACTCCGCCAGTTACGCGACCAACAAGTCCGCCAACTGTAACATTAGCGTTCGCACTTACATCATACATTGTATCATTATAAGAATAAGCATAAGTTTGTGAAATTTCGCCACTAGAAACGCCTGCAATTGCACCAAAATAGCCGTTTGCATTTTCGTTTGCACTTATAAATGCGTTTTCATTATTGCTCCATTTTTCAATTTTGCAATTTTTGATTGTTCCTTCATTTTCTGCTGCAATTCCACCTGCGTTATTTGATGCAGAAATATTTCCAGCAAATAGCACATCAGAAATTGTGCCAACGTATGTTTTTTCGTCTTCCGTTTCTGCATTTTCTGTTATTTTTCCATTTAAGCCAACAACACCGCCGACATAAAAACCTTTAATAGTTGCAACTATTTCTCCGCCTGTGATGCTTCCGTAGTTTTTGCCAACTAAAACACCTACATAAGAATCTGTTTTTGTATTGTTAATTACAAAATTTGAAACATTAACATTTTCAATAGTTCCATAGTTTTCATACGCAATTATGCCTAAATTTTCAGTTTTTGCGCTAATATTTCCAGTAAAATCAACATTTCTGATAATTCCAGCAAATTTTGTAAACATTGTTGATGTTACATTTAATGTCGAATTTCTGCCGTTAAATAGTCCGTAAATTCCACCCGTAAATTCAACGTCTATTGTTTCTGACAAAACAAAATTTCCAGCCAATAAATAATGTTTTGTTGGCGCTTTTTTCAAATAATCAATTTTATCTTGACTATCAATTCTAATTGCAGTTTCTTCGCTTTCGCCATTTGCTATTGAAATATTGATTGTCACAAAAGGATTTGAGCCTTCTTGCATTCCATTTGACGATGCAAAATAGTTGCTAGATGGATAAATTAAAACTTTACCATTTCCACCAACTCCTGCTGGAACTGTAATTTTTCCATTTGCATCAATTTTTACGCCAAGAGCAATTAAATTGCTTGATAATTCAAATTCTAAGCCAGTATTTAAAGGTTCAGAGCCGTCTTTTGTGTATAAATTATATTTAATTTCAAAAATTGTTTCTTTTTCATCGTCATCAAAGTTGTTATTTTCGATATATATTCCATCATTTAAATCGACATTAACTATTTCAATATCTTCAATTTCAACAGCGTCTTTCACAACAACACGAACCACACCGCCAATAACCTTGCTTTCATTTGCTTCAACAAGTTTAAGCACAAAAACAAGATTTTGAACATCGCTTGTCAACGCTTGAACGCTATATGTCCATACATTGCCGTCCAAATTTCTTGTTATTACAACAATTTCTTTGCCTTCATATCTCAAAACAGCGCGATTTGCATCGTTAAATTCAACAAGTTCAGTACCATAATACAATTCAAGTGCGTTTAAGTATGTTGGCAAACCAAATCTTGATTGAAGAGTCACGCTAAATTCACATTTTGATTTTCCAGCGTTTCTGTCCCCCAAAGTTTCATAAGAATAGATTTCATGAACATTTGAAGAAATTTCAAAGCCGTCCACACCTTTATAAATTTCAACTACAAAATAGAAAGTATGTGACGCGTCCTCTTCGTAGCCATCTCCGTCCGCATTTCTGCCCTTTACATCAATCTTAATCAATGTTTTTCCGGCACTTTGAGATGTTTTTGCTTGAATAATTGAATAATTTTTCAATGTGTCAACATTCAAAATATCTGATGTCAAAGCAAAAGTTGCATTTTCAAATATATCATTGATTGTTAATTGTGAAATTGATTTAACAGTTGTTAAGTCATAGAACGAATATTCAAGAATGTATTCTGCTGTGTAAGGATATGCGGTTTTTGTAAGTTGAATACTTGTTCCACTTCTAAAAGCCAATTTTTTAACTAAATATGAGTCTTCACCGATATTTCCTGTTAAGTTTTCTTCATAGTCAACAATGCTTTCCGTTTCATCGCTAACATCAATAGTTATGTCGTCAAGAGTTGAGATAATTTTCAAATCAAACTCTTTTTCAAAGCCGTCACATAAATAGATTGTAAGTTTTGTTGAACCCAATTTCTTAGGTGAAAGTGTAAATTTAACATATAAATATTTTTCGTCTGAGCCAACAACCGTCAATCCAGAAACATCTGCAAGGTTAGAATTTTTTAATTTTACGATTGAAGAAGTGCCTAAATCGAAGTTTTCTGGTGCAATAGCAAGATAAATTTCAAAATTTTCAACCAATTCTGAAATAATTAAATTTGAATTAATGATTGTAAAGTTTGTTCCGTCATAGTTTACTCTATTAACTGAACTTGCACCTGGGTTTACTTTTATGTTGAGTTGAATTTTGCTTCTTTCTGAGCCTAAATCGTAAAAATTAAGTGAAGAAGCGTAGATAACCGCGTTCGCGTTATCTGTTTTATCGAATTTTTGATTTTTAACAACATACAATTTTGTGCCAACAGGCATATCAAAGTATGCGTTTCCGTTATGGTCAATGCCGCTGCAAACAAAAGTATCCCCGTCTTTTGCATCTCTTGGATAGCCAAAAACGAGTTCGTAACTTGTTCTTGTAGCGTTTAATTTATAAAAACTAACTGGGCAATTATTATAATTTTCTGCCCATAATCTGATTGTTTCAAATTCTGGCGCCAAATTTGATGGTGACAAGGTGAATTCAAGAAGCGTGCCCTTGCCGATAGTGGCAATATTTTCAAACACAAGAACATCTAGCCCGCTAGATGTTGATGAATTACCATTTACCAAAACTGAGTTTGGAAGATTATATGATGCGACAGACAAATTGCCGCTTTTTACAAAGTAGTCGTTACCATTTTCGCCAAGAGTATAATCTTTGTATGAAATTTTAAATGAAATACCTTCCAAATATCCAGCGTTAAGTGCTGAAATTGTGTAAGCATATTTAAACATACCGTCTTCGTAAGTCAAATTTTTAAGTTCTACGGCATATTTTGTGTCGTCAAAGATTTTTTCAATCTTAATAGATTCTGCTTCCGAGCCTGCTTTAACATAAATAAGCACATCTTTTTGGCTCATTGTCACATCGCTTTCTCTTGGATAAAGTTCAAACGCAAAACTGTCGCCCGAGCCGTCAACCAAAAGTCCATTTTCAAAAACCTTGCTGCCGTCAATATAGACCGCGCTTGTAATTGGATTTAAAATTTTAACTTTAAAAGTTTTTGTTATTTCTGAATTGTAAATAGAAGTTGCTCTCACTTCAACTTCATTTAAAGTGCAGCCTTCTGAAACAACAAGTTTGCCGTTTTCAATTGACAAACCATCATCAACCAAAACATTTTCAAGAGTATATGTAACGCCGATTTGGTTTGTCTTAACATTTTCAAGACCTTCAATGCCTGTTGAAATTGCAATGTAGTTGATAAGGTCTAAACTTTCAAAATCTACGCTTTCCCCTTTGATAACATAGAGTTTGTTTTCTAGCGTCTTGTCAATTTCAATGTCGCCAACTGGCAATATAACATTGACAGTAACTTCAATAGGTTTCGCGTTATGTGTTATGGAAGAAATCTTAATTGTTGCTTTTCCTGGATAAAGAGGCTTAACTGTAACCCTTGTTAAACCATCTCTAATTTTTTCGGTTGTGATATCTATGATTCTGTTTTGTTCATAGGATTCAACCCTGACGCTGTCGCTACCATTGCCATAGTCAGACAAAGTAACATCAAAAGTTTTGCTTTCGTCTGTTCCTATAACAATTTCAAAATTTGTTTCGCTTGCAGAAATAGTTGGCATTACGCCACCTTTGCCGCAAGAAGCAAAAACAACCCCACAGAAAATTAAAATTAAAAAGGTGAATATTTTAGCAATTTTTTTCATGATTTCCTCCTTAATAATATCCGTAAATAATTAAAAATTATTAATTATCTATTGAATTATTATTTATAATATATAACATATTAAAGAAAATTCAAAATAAATAATATAAATATCTTTAAAATTTTTCATTTTTTTACATAATTTTTAATCGGCGAAAAAATAAAAAAATAATTATTTTTGCCAATAAAAGTTGCTATTTTCCGAATTTTTTAGTATTTTTATTTACATGGAAAATAAAATGAGAAAAATCGTCTCTGGCATGACCAAAGCAATAAAAAAATTTAACATGATAGAAAACGGCGATAAGGTTGCCGTAGGCCTTTCAGGCGGGAAAGATAGCCTTGCCCTGCTCAGTGCATTAAGTGCTTTTCAAAAGTTTTCTGGCGAAAATTTTGAACTTATAGCAATCACGATTGACCAAACTGGCGGCAAAGAAAATTTTGATGGTTTGAAAAAGTTTTGTGAAAGCCTACAAGTGCCGTTATATATAGAGAAAACCGATATTTTTGAAGTTGTTTTTGACGAGAGAAAAGAGAAAAATCCTTGCAGTTTATGCGCCAAAATGCGCCGAGGAACTTTAAACTCAAAAGCAAAAAGTTTGGGTTGCAATAAAGTCGCACTTGCGCACCATTGTGACGACCTGATGGAAACATTTTTCTTGTCGCTTTTCTTTGAAGGTCGACTTAGCACATTCTCCCCTGTAACATACTTATCTAATGTTGACATCACTGCCATCAGGCCACTCATATATGTTGGCGAAGAAGAAATTATAAATGCAACAAAAGATTTCCCAATTTTAAAAAATGTTTGCCCTGCAAATCACAAAACAAAAAGGGAAGAAATGAAAATTTTATTAAAAAAATTAGACCAAGAATTTCCAAACGCAAAAAAACAAATAAAAAATGCTATTTTAAATCCAGAAAGAAATAATTTAATTAATTATTAAAATATTTATTCGCCTTTGAAATAGGCACTTGTAGCGATTTTAAAAAATTAAATTTAAAATCGCTTTTTTAATATTTTTTAAGCATTTTTCAATATCTAAAATTGAATTAATTTGCATTTAATTTAATATTTTTGTGTTATTTTTATGTTAATTTTTATTTATTTTTTTAATTAATTTTTCGCATTTAATTTGCTTGTAAGATTATTCTTCACATAGTTAATTTTGACTATTGACAAATATAGTTTTGTAGTATATAATAATCTTAAAATTAAGGAGACTGAATATGGCTGAACAAGATTTAATCAAAGAAGAGGAAGAAAAAAAGAAAAAAGAGTTGGAAGCTCAAAAGGCTAGACAACAAGCAATTTCTATAACTTCTGCTGACAAAAACTTCTTTAACAATAAACAACCTGCAAAGGAAAACAAAGATGGTAAAGAGGAACAAGCGCAAGGACCAAAAGTCCCTGACCTTCCAGAACCTGATTTCACATCATCAGCAAGATGCAAAACATTGTCAAAATATTTTGAAACATCAAGTTATTTTGCAAAAGTTTTAACATGGATTTTAGTTCCATTAACAATCGGCGCTTTTGCAACTGGTCTTGGCATTTTCGCAACAATTCTTATGGTATTAACTCTTGTGTCAATCGGTTTCGTTTATGGTGGCGGCGAACTTAAAGATATTTTTGAAGACTATGCTATTAAAGACGAAAAAGCAGCGGTTAAAGCAAATGCTCCAAAATTGCAAGAGTACTATAAAAAATGTGAAGAATTAAACATCGAGCCTTTATCCCCTAACAAAGACCTCCCAAAGGATGACAAAGACAAAATCAAAGCCGCTCAACAAAGAGCGATTGACCAAACTTATCAACAACAGCAACAAAAACCACAACAAACCGAGCAATCAAAATAATTTAAACTTGCTTTTAAAGCAAGTTTTTTTATGCGAAAATTGTGAAAACCAAACAAATAAAAATTTGAAAATAGGTTGATTTTTCAATAAATATATGTTATATATATTATATATACTTATAGTATATGTATATCTATGCTAAAATTTAAAAGGAAAAAGAAATGAGCGAAGAATTAGACTTAAAAAAATCTGTTAAGTATGATGAAGGCGACATTCAAGTTCTTGAAGGTTTGGAGCCTGTTAGAAAGCGCCCTGGAATGTATATCGGCTCAACAGATG
>CALBYO010000139.1 GCA_937889705.1 uncultured Bacillota bacterium
AAACAAAATGTAATCAGTTTTGATATTGCCATATTTAGTTGAAACAGTTGAACCTTCAACAATAGGCAAAATATCTCTTTGAACGCCTTCTCTTGAAACATCAGGGCCAGAACCAACATTGCCGCCCTTGCCGATGACCTTATCAATCTCATCAATAAAGATAATTCCTTCTTCCTCTGCACGTCTCAACGCTTCTGCATTGACACTTTCGTCATCAATAAGTTTGTCACATTCCTCAGCAAGCAAAATTTCCTTTGCTTCTGCAAGTTTAACTTTCTTTCTGCGTTTTTGTTTTGGGAAAATACCTTCAAAGATGTTTCCTAAATTCATTTCAGGTGCGCCAGGCATTATGCCGATTGCCTTTGGAGTTTCTTTCACTTCAACTTCAACAATTTCTTCGTTAAATTTGCCCGCTTCATAGTCCGCTTTAAAAATGTCTTTATCTAAATCTGGATTTTGATTTTTCTTTGCATTATAAAGAGCATCAAAAAGTTTAGCGTCAACAACTTTTTTAGCCTTTTCTTCAACTTCGTGTTGTTTCTCGTCTTTTACCATTCTAACAGCGACATCAACCAAATCTCTAACCATGCTTTCAACATCTCTGCCAACATAGCCAACTTCGGTATATTTTGTTGCTTCAATCTTAACAAATGGCGCTTTAACAAGTTTTGCAAGCCTTCTTGCGATTTCAGTTTTACCAACGCCAGTTGGACCTTTCATGATAATATTCTTTGGCGTGATTTCTTCTCTAATTTCCTTAGGCAATTTGCTGCGTCTGTATCTGTTTCTTAAAGCAATCGCAACAGCGCGTTTTGCTTCGTCTTGACCGATAATATACTCGTTTAATTCGTCAACAATTTGTTTTGGTGTTAAATTCATTTTACTCTCCTTAAACTTCTTCAACTGTTATGTGGTCGTTTGTAAACACACATATTCTTCCAGCAATTCTGAGTGATTTTTCAGCAATTTCTCTTGCTGACAAGTCTGTGTTTTCAAGCAAGGCTTTTGCGGCTGCTAAGGCATAATTCCCGCCTGAACCGATAGCGCAAATGCCGTCTTGTGGGTCAATTACATCGCCCATACCAGAAACAATGAGCAATTTTTCTTTGTCTGCAACAATCATCATTGCTTCAAGTTTTCTAAGTGCTTTATCGCTTCTCCAAAGTTGAGCAAGTTCTACGGCTGAACGCATCAAATTGCCCGAATATTTATTTAACATTTCTTCAAATCTTTCACACAAACTGAAAGCATCAGCAACGCCACCTGCAAAACCAATAATTACTTGGTTATTATAAATTCTTCTAA
>CALBYO010000140.1 GCA_937889705.1 uncultured Bacillota bacterium
GAGGAATTAAACCAGACGGAAAAACAAAGATTAAACAAGACGCTGCAAAAGTGTTAGAAACAAAATTAATTGGAACAACTGGTAACTTTGTTTCTGATTATGTGGACTTTTTGAATGTAACAATCAAATCAAACGAAAACACTGTTGTCAATGATTTGGCAACAGGGGAAAGAATAGACGGGGAAACTACAAAAAAATTCTTTGGCTATGTTTTAACTCCATACGATTTTAAATCAAACGCAAACGAAGAAGGCCTTGTTGAATTTAAAGCAAGTTACGAACACGGCTCAACAATGAACAATTTTGGTTTTTCATTCTATGTGTTTAAAAAATCAACATATCAAAGAATGGAAGATTTAAATTCGTCAAATAAGTTTTCAAGACCAAGCGCAGAAATAGATATAAAAACTGGCGAAGGTAACTATGTTGTTGATAATTCAACGTCAAACCAATTCTATGGCGAGTACTATTACTATTACCAAAATCAAAAATTGGCGAGATTGACATACAACCCAGAAAGATACGAAATTACAATCACTAAAACAGTATTTTCAACATTAACAACTTACACATTCTCTTATAACAAAACAACTGGCGAAATTATCACAACAAAATCGCCAAGTCCATCAACGGAAGATGTTTTTGCAAGAGATATAAAATTTGTTCAAAACGGAAATGAAGTAACGCTTTATTTCAACGATATCGGTGTTTACGACATTTCTTACAAAGCAGTGTATTTCAAGAACAATCAAAAAGTGGAGTTAACATCTTTAAATGCAGAATTCGCTCTTAAAGATAGGCTCACAGTTTATGGCGTTCAAGCAACATATAACGATTTGTACACAAAACAAACAGAACTTAGAAACGCATCTAATTCAATATCGGCAGATATTACAGGCGTTGCGAATGTTGCCTTAAATTCAGAAGCAAAAGTATACGAGATAACAGTTGGTTCAGAATTTGTTATTGCATCAACAAATCAACCACAAGTTAGATTTTTATCAAATTCTGTTTTAAAAGACAATTTTGAAGTTTATTATTCCGCAGATTTGAATAGGTCTGGGAACACATTCACATTTAAAACAAGCGATAAAGATGAGAATTATACTTTAAATTCAAATTTCACAAAAGCAGGTTATTATCTTGTAAAGGTAACTCATGCTTATAAAAACTTTAAGGAATGGGGCGGTACAACTGCAATTCCAAGAGAAGATAGAATATTTACTCAATATTTCTTGTTCCAAATTAAGGACCAAACACCAAATATTAACATTGTTGAAATTGCAAATGATGGAGCATTGACAGAAAACAAAGTCATGAGCGGTTATTATGATGGTTTGGGCGCATATCAAGGCTCATATCACAAAAATGGCGTGTTCTTTGACGAGTTTGTTGAAAATTCGGAATTTGACCTTCCAACAACTTTTGAACTTGAAAGAAAAGGCTTTGAAGCAAATGCAACATGGCAAACAATGTCCTTATCATCAGAAACAATAAGCGACAAAGTGGGTTACAAAATCACAAGCGATGGTCATTATAGACTTATTGTAAAATTTGGTAATTCAAGCAGCACAAAGAGATATTTTGACATTGATAATACAGACATTTCAGGCGTTCAAGCAAACAATGTTTATACAAATAGGGGAAATAAGTATTTTTCAATAACTCCTGGCACTCAAATGAATGCTGATAGTTCAATTATTTACACCACAGCAAATCCATTTACATTGACATGGAGTGACAAATTAAGCGGCGCAAAAATAACAGCAAATTATGTTAGATTTGCAATGGAAAGCAGCATTTTCTCAGAGAATGCTAACGATTATATTATCAATGGAACTTATGTTGCAACTGATAGTTTAATCAGAATTGCAAACAATCCAACAACCGCATACACAAAGGCAAAAACTAACTCAATTACAGCCAACGAAGTTCTCAACTTGCCAGGACTTTATATCTTCAAACTTGAAGATGAAGCGGGCAATGTAGAGTATTTCACAATCATTTTAGATAACTCAACACCAGTTGTTTTGCAGGGCACAGAAAATGGCTCTTCAACAACTTATGAAATTATCAAATCATTTAACAACATTGCAACCGAAACAAGAATTTTCTTCGGAACACACAAACTTGTTAAACTTGAAGGATTATCAAGCCTTTCAGAAGAATATTTGAGCCAAATAAGCGGTAAAACAAGGTTGTTTAAGAATGGTGACACAACCTATGTTATGTTCAATATAAAATCAGTTATTGGTCAATATCAAAATGGCAATGACATGGTTTATAAGTCAATAACCAACGAAAAAGAAGGTTACGACATTATTTCGATTGAATATGACGAAAACGGAAACGTAATTGAAAAAGCATATTTATATACAATCACAGACGAAAGCGGCATGAGAAGGTCATATAATGCCACAGTAAACACCGA
Source organism: uncultured Bacillota bacterium (assembly GCA_937889705.1). Lineage (GTDB taxonomy): Bacteria > Bacillota > Clostridia > Christensenellales > UBA1242 > UMGS687. The sequence goes on from CALBYO010000140.1 coordinate 2,432, forward strand.
TAAAACTGGCATGAGTATTTTCGGCGAGGAAGGCGATGACTTAAAACTTGCTGCACAATATACAACAAGCGCAAATTTTGATAACAACGGCAAAGAACAAGAAACTTCAAAAAGAGTTGTATACTTTAACGCAGTCAACTACGATGTTTTGTATTTAACTTGGACAACATTGACGCCAGACATGGACGCTTATGTTGATTTGGATGATGACGGCTTGGTTTTAGAGTATTACGAACTTGTTTATGATGTTGCAAATAAAACATATAAATATTCAGAAAATCCAACAAGTAGAATTGTTATAACATCAAGTGTGGCAGCCGCTAACACAGTAGACGGAAAAGTTAGAATTCCGCTAAACGAAGTTAACGGTAAAACTTTGGCAGGTAAATATGTTTTAACAAGAACATACAAAGTAAAAAATGAAGGCGACACACTTTCAAAAGTTGTCGGAACAGATTTTGGCAAAAGGGTTATGACTTTCTATGTTGATAGAAATGCAATAATTTCAGCACCAACAGGGGCAGAAAATAGCCCACAAATCGGTTCAAACGCCTACTTGAAATTCTTTGACGGCACAACTGGGGTTGTAGATTTTGATAGTTTGTTTATGCAATCTCAAACATCA
>CALBYO010000141.1 GCA_937889705.1 uncultured Bacillota bacterium
TTCCAATTTTACTATTTACCATGGTTTTCTCCTTTATTCATCTAAATCTCTGAAACTTAGACCATACTCTGTAAGTTTTTCAAAAACTTCATCGATTGATTTTAAACCTAAATTTCTAACTTTTAGCATATCTTCTCTGCTTTTCTTTGTTAAATCTTCAACAGTGTTGATATTTGCTCTCTTTAAGCAGTTATATGAACGAACTGAAAGATCCATATCTTCGATAGGCATATCTAAAAGTTTTGTTTTTTGATCATCTTCTTTTGAAACTAAAATGTTCATTTTTGACATTGCATCACAAAGGTCAACAAAGATTGAAATGTGGTCTTGCAAGATTTTTCCTGCCAAACTTACAATATCTCTCGCGCTGATTGTTCCGTTTGTTTCAACTTCCAATACAAGTTTATCAAAGTCAATACTTTGACCAACACGAGTTGGTTCAACTGAATAGTTGATTTTCTTAACTGGTGAATAAATTGAATCAACAGCTATATATTCAGGTCTGTCTTCAATTCTTTCTTTGTTCAAGTTGTTTGGAACATATCCTCTGCCTCTGCCAATTAAAACTTCCATTTCAAAATCAACATTATTTTCAATTGTGCAGATATGAAGGTCTGGATTTAAAATTTCAACTTGGTCGTTTGCCGCAAAATCTTTCGCAGTAACTTCACCAGCTTTTGAAACCTTTAAAAACAAACTTGTTTCAAAATCTCTTTCTGTGTTAGTTGTTCTAACAGCAAGATTTTTAATGTTTAAAATGATGTCCACAACATCTTCATAAACACCAGGCACTGTTGAGAATTCGTGTGCAACTCCTGGAATTCTAATAGCAATCGCTGCTGCGCCTGGAAGTGCTGATAAAAGTGTTCTTCTAAGTGCGTTACCAAGTGTTATACCAAAACCTTTTTCCAAAGGTTCAACTATAAATCTAGCACTGTATCCGCCACTTTTTTCCTCGCAAGTGATGTTAGGTTTCTCAATTTCCATTATCATTTTATTTATTCTCCTTTATTACCTTGAATACAACTCAATGATGAGGTGTTCTTTAATTCCTAGGTCAATATCTTCGCGAGTAGGAAGAGCTAAAATTTTACCTTTTAATGTTTCGCTGTTAAATTCTAACCATTTTGGCATAACAATTTTCATGCCTTTTAATTGTTTGAACATTTCAAGTTCGCGTTTATTTTCTTTAACTTCAATAACATCGCCAACTTTAACAATAAATGAAGGTACATTTACGCGTTTGCCGTTTACTGTAATGTGTCCGTGATTTACAATTTGTCTACTTTCAGATCTTGAAGAACCAATTCCCATTCTGTAAACAACATTGTCTAATCTGCGTTCGATTAATGAAAGCATATTTTCACCAGTAATGCCTTTCATTCTTACGGCTTCTTCGTAATATCTTCTAAATTGTTTTTCTAAAATGCCATAAGCTCTTTTAACTTTTTGCTTTTCACGAAGTTGGAGTCCATATTCTGTAACTCTTTTTCTAGCGCTGCCGTGTTGTCCTGGAAGTGATGGTCTGCGTTCAAAAGCACATTTTTTTGAAGTGCATCTTTCGCCTTTCAAAAACAACTTGCATCCTTCACGCCTACATTGACGGCAATCTGCTCCTATCAATTTAGCCATAATTTTCTCCTTTTATTATATCCTTCTAATTTTTGGTGGTCTGCAACCATTGTGTGCGATTGGAGACACATCTTTAATTAAAGTAACATCAAGTTCGCAGTTTTGAAGAGATCTAATTGCAGATTCTCTGCCATTTCCTGGACCTTTAACATAAACTTCAACGCTCTTAATTCCATATTCCTTAGCACCCTTTGCTGCTTCTTCAACGCATTGTTGTGCTGCATAAGGAGTTGATTTTTTTGAGCCTTTAAAACCAAGTTTACCAGAACTTGACCAAGAAAGCACATTTCCTTCAACATCAGTAAATGTTACCATTGTGTTATTGAAAGATGATTTAATGTGAACTTGACCTTTGTCTATGGACTTGTTAATTCTTTTTTTCTTAGTTTTTTTAACATTTGCTGCCATATCTCACCCCTTATTTACCTTTCTTACTGCTTCCAGCAACAGCTTTTCTTGGGCCTTTTCTTGTTCTGCAATTTGTTCTTGTGTTTTGTCCTCTAACTGGAAGTCCTTTTCTGTGACGAATACCACGGTATGCGCCAATTTCTGTTAATCTCTTGATATTCAAAGAAACTTCTTTTCTTAAATCACCTTCTACCATGTGATTTTTTTCAATTTCGTTTCTTAATTTTGCAATATCATTTTCGTCTAGATCTTTAACTCTTATGTCTGGATTGATTCCTGTTGCTTCAAGAATTTTGTTTGAAGTAACTCTACCAATGCCGTAAATATAAGTTAAGCCAATTTCGATTCTCTTATCGTTTGGCAAATCTACACCAGCAATTCTTGCCATAAATTTTATTCCTCCGAAAAATTTTTATTAATATATAAATAACGGTCGCGAAATGCATCTCTGCACAGCCGCTTCGCTCCCGAGATTTGACGGTTTAGCCTTGAACTTGTTTATGGCTCTTGTCTTTTGAACAAATAACCATAACTTTACCTTCTCTTTTTATAACCTTGCATTTATCGCACATAGGTTTAACTGATGGTCTAACTTTCATTTCTTTCTCCTTAATTTTTTGCTCTCCATGTTATTCTGCCCTTTGTTAAATCGTAAGGACTCATTTCGATTTTCACTTTGTCGCCTTCAAGAATTTTAATATAATTCATTCTCAAACGACCAGAAATGTATGCTGTAATAACGTGACCATTTGATAAGCGGACTTTAAAAGTTGTGTTCGGCAAAACTTCTTCAACCACACCTTCAAATTCAATAACATCTTCCTTTGACATACAATCTCCTTTAAATGACTTTCTCAAATTCTTTAAGAATTTTACGAATTTTGGCATCATTTGTTTTTGATTTGTCTTCAAAAACCCCTTCAAATTCGCTTGCAGCATTTCCTATAACTTGAATATGCTTAATTTTCTTTCGTTTTGGCTTTGATATCGTTCTTGATTTCCCGTCAATTAATAAAAGATATTTTTCATCAATCAATTCGGAAACCAAATAAATATTTCCAGTATCTCTACCCGCAAGCGATAAGGCAACATCAAATTGTTTAACTGCCATATTTCCTCTTTTACAGCGTCAAGATTTCAACTCTATCCGCTAAGATTAAAACGGTGTTTTCATAGTGCGCTGATGGTTGCAAATCTCTTGTTATCGTTGTCCAACCATCATCAAGTATGAAAATTTCTTTCCTACCCATGTTTATCATTGGTTCAACAGCAATGCAAGTGTTTGCTATTACGATTGGTCCATCTGTTTCTTTGCCATAGTTCAAGACATTTGGACTTTGATGCATTTTTGCACCGATGCCATGACCTGTCATTTCCCTAACGACACTGAAACCATTGCTTTCTGCATGCACTTGAATGGCATGTGAAAGTTTGCCAAGCCTTTCTCCCACTTTAAGTTGTTTAATTCCTTCAAAGAAACATTCTCTTGTTACATCAATAAGTTTTTGTTTCTCTGGTGAAATTTTTCCAACTGGGAAAGTTCTTGCAGCATCTCCTTTGTAGCCTTTATAATCGACTCCAATATCAATACTTACTATGTCTCCTTCCTTCAATTTTCTTTCTGATGGTATGCCATGAACAACAACTTCATTAATTGAAATACATGTTGATGCAGGGTATCCACAATAGTTTTTAAAGCAAGGAATTCCACCATTTTCTATTATATACGCTGAAATCATTTTGTCAAGAGAATTCGTAGAAATTCCCGGTTTTACAAGGGTTTCTGCGTAGATAAGAGCGTTTTTTGTTATCTCTCCCGCCTTTCTCATTAAGACAATTTCTGCTGGCGATAACTCTTTCATTTTCTACCTTCTTTTATTTCTTATTTGGTAGCGTTTTTGCTGCCTTTTTATTAAATTTTGATAGCAATTTATCTACTGAAACAAAAGTTTCATCTGCACTATTTCCACTTAAAACAGTGTATAGAATTTTTTTCTTTTTATAGTAATCAACAAGCGGTTCGCTTTGTGTTAAGTAATTTTGAATTCTTTTTCTTACAACGCTGATTTTGTCATCATCGCGGCGAATTAATTTCGCACCACATTCGTCACACTTTGTTGTATATTTTTCAAGCATAGAATGAATTTTTCCACAATTTGGGCAAATTCTTCTATTAACTGCTCTAATTTCAATTTCACTCATTGATACATCAATGAATATGACCATATCTATTTTAGCCATCTTTGCCAAGGCTTCTGCTTGTGCAATATTCCTTGGATAACCATCTAAAATAAATCCGTTTGCACAATCTGGTTGTGCCAGTCTATCTTTAACAAGTTCATTTGTCAATTCGTCTGGCACGAGATTGCCTTTATCGATATATGACTTCGCAATAACGCCAAGTGGTGTGTTGTTGGAAATGTTATACCTAAACACATCACCTGTCGAAATGTGAACCAAGCCATATTTTGCACTAATTCTTGTTGCTTGCGAGCCTTTACCACTGCCAGGCGCGCCGAATAAGACGATGTTCATTTAAACTCCTATTTCAAAAATCCTCTATAATTCCTCATGAGCATCTGTGCTTCGAGTTGTTTATCAAATTCAAGAGCAACTGATACAATGATCAATAATCCTGTTGCACTAAATCCGTTAATCAAACCAACATCTCCACCGCTAATGCCTTTGAAGATAAGGTTTGGAACAAGTGCAATAAATGCAAGGAAGATTGCTCCGAACAAGATAACTCTGTTTGATATTTTTCTTAAATAATCTGATGTTGGTTTTCCTGGTCTAATTCCTGGAATGAAACCACCATTTTGTTGAATTTGTTTACTAATATCATCTGGACTAAATGTAATTTGCGCATAGAAATACGAAAAGAACAAAATCAAAAGTGCAGTCAACACAATGTATGGCCATGAACCTGCGCCCATGTATGTGTTATACCATTGCATTGCTGAACTATTTGGCCAGAAAATACTCATAATAAGTTGTGGGAATGTTAAAAGCGCACTAGCGAAAATGATTGGCATAACGCCTGATGCATTTACCCTAATAGGAATATTTGTGCTTTGTCCGCCATACATTTTTCTGCCCTTAATTTGCTTTGCATATTGAACAGGAACTTTTCTTTCTGCTCCGTCAACAAATACGATAAGTGCGAAAATAATGATAACTGCAACAAGGAAAATAATAATATTCCACAAATAGTTAAGGTTTGTGCTAACACCTTGAATGCTTGTAAGCAATGAAGTGCCAGCTGATGATAAGATACCAACGAAGATTAACAATGACAAACCATTGCCAACACCAATATCGCTAATTCTTTCACCAAGCCAAACAGTGAACATTCCACCTGCAATCAATGTAATTGCAACCAATGTGCAAATTAACCATGTTGGAGCACCTGTCCAAAGAGCACGAGTATCAATAATTTCTCTAAATCCCAAAACAATACCAACTGCTTGCGCTATTGATAATACCAATGCTGCATAGCGAGTATATTTTGCAATTTTAAGTCTACCTTCTTCGCCTTCTTTGGAAAGCCTTTGCCAACTAGGAATTGCGATTGACAATAATTGAATGATAATTGATGCACTAATATATGGTGAAACACCAAGTGCCAAGAAAGCACCATTAGAAAGTGAACCACCACTGATTGAGTTCAACAACCCTAAGAATGAGTTGCTGTCCGTAACTGATACTAAGGCATCAGCTCTAAGTCCAGGAATTGGAAGTGCACAACCAATTCTGTAAACTAAAAGCAAAAGAAGCGTTAATAATAATTTAACGCGCACTTCTTTTGTTTTAAATGCATTTATGAGATTCTTAAACATTAAATCACCTCTGCGGTGCCACCGACTTTTTCAATTTTTTCCTTAGCTGAAGCAGAATATTTTTTAGCCTTAATTACAAGTGGTTTTGTTAATTCGCCATTGCCAAGAACTTTAAGTCCGTAAGGCATAATTTTTCCTATAATTCTTTCTTCGTAAAGTAATTCTTGAGTGATTACAGTGTTTGCTTCAAATTTGTCTAAGTCACCAACATTAACTGTTGCGTAAACTTTGTCAAAATTGTAGTTGTTGAATCCTCTGATTTTCATCTTTCTTACAAGTGGATTTTGTCCGCCTTCGAATCCAGGTCTAACACCACCGCCACTTCTAGCGTTTTGGCCTTTATGACCTTTACCACTTGTTTTACCAAGGCCGCTACCTATACCTCTACCAAGTCTTTTTTCTTTTTGTCTTGAATAAGGTGCTGGTTGTAAATCTTGAATATACATATCAATCTCCTTTAAACTTCTTCCACTTTAACAAGGTGACGAACATGGAATAAACTTCCTCTAATGCTGTCATTGTCTGGTAAAAGTTTAGTTTGATTTAATTTTTTAAGGCCAAGTGCTTCAATTATTTTTGCTTGACTTTTATTATAGCCAATAGCGCTTCTAATTAAAGTAACTTTAAGCATTTTTTCTTTATTTGCCATGATTCACCTCTTATATTTCCTCTGGATTTTTACCACGAAGTCTAGCAACTTGTTCAACTGTTCTTATGCTGCTAAGACCTCTAAGAGTTGCTCTAACACAGTTGATTTTGTTTGTTGAGCCATGGATTTTTGTAACAATATCTTTAATACCAGCAAGTTCGATAACTGCTCTTGAACTACCACCAGCAATAATACCAGTACCTTCCTTAGCAGGGAGCATCAAAACTTTGCTTGTGCCGTATTTACCAATTGTTTCATGAGGAATTGTTCCGTTAACAATGTTGATTTTAACCATGTTAGTTTTTGCTTGCAATGTTGCTTTGTCAATAGCTGCTGGAACTTCCTTAGCTTTACCAGTTCCGATACCAACATTACCTTTTCTATCGCCAACAACAACAACAGCAGAAAATCTCATTGTTCTACCGCCTTTAACAACTTTTGTAACGCGGCGAACAGAAACTAAAACTTTGTCAAATTCACTGTCTTCACGAGGTTTTCTCTCGCGTCTGTCTTGTCTTCTGTCTTTTCTGAAATCTTCTCTTTTTTTCTTTTCATCTTTTACGATTTCGTTATTGATTTCAGTTTCAACAGCAGGTTGTACATTTTCATTTAATTCTTCGCTCATATTTCCTCCTAAAACTCAAGGCCAGCTTCTCTAGCAGCGTCTGCAAGAGCTTCAACTCTTCCAGTATAGAGATAGCCACCTCTGTCGAAAACAACACATTTGATATTCTTTTCAAGAGCTCTCTTTGCAACTGTTGCTCCAATAACTCTCGCTTGTTCTGTTCTGTTTTTACCTGTCAATTCTTTTTCAAGAGATTTATCAAGTGTAGATGCTTGAACAAGTGTTACGCCTTGTGTGTCATCAATAATTTGAGCATAGATTCCGTTTAAACTGCGATATACAGCAAGTCTTGGAGTTTCGCTTGTGCCAGAAATTTTGTTTCTAATACGCAAGTGTCTATTTTTTCTAATTTGATTTTTATTTGCTTTACTAATCATATCTTACTCCTTATTTCTTACCTTTACCAGCAGCTTTACCTTGCTTCAAGATTACAACTTCATTTTCGTATCTTACGCCATAACCATGGTATGGTTCAACTGGTCTAAGATCTCTAATGTTAAGTGCAACTTGTCCGACTTTTTGTTTATCAATACCGCTAATTTTAATATCGTTAGCAGTTGGGCATTCAATTTTAATGCCTTCTGGTTCAACAACTTCGATTGGGTGTGAAAAACCTAAGTTTAACACAAGTTTGTTGCCAGATTTTGATGCTTTATAACCAACGCCTTTAATTTGAAGATTTTTAACAAATCCTTCTTTAACACCTGTTACCATGTTAGCAATAAGTGCTCTGTAAAGACCGTGTTTTGCTTTTACATCGTTTTCTTCACTTGATCTAGTCAATGTAATAACATTGTTTTCAACATTAACATTAACTGAATCAAAGTTTTGTGATAGTGTTCCCAAAGGTCCTGTTACAGTTATTTTGTTGCCTTCAACAACTGCTTTAACACCTTCTGGTAGAGTAATTGGATTTCTTCCTATTCTTGACATATCACCCTCCTACCACACATAAGCAAGAACTTCTCCGCCAACTTTGGCTTCTCTTGCTTGTTTGTCTGTTAAAATTCCTTTGTTTGTTGAAATTATTGAAATTCCCATTCCATTAATAACCCTAGGAAGTTTATCAGCGCCTGCATATATTCTCAAACCAGGTTTTGAAACTCTTTTGAGTCCATAAATAACACTGTTTCCGTTTTCGTCATATTTAAGTGCGATATTAAGGAATTTTCCTTCTTTTGTTTCAACAATTTCAAATGTTTTAATATAGCCTTCATTTACAAGAATTTCAGCAATAGTTTTCTTTTCTTTTGAAAGTGGAACTAAAACATCTTCATGTTTAGCAGTGATTGCGTTTCTCATTCTTGTCAACATATCTGCTATAGGGTCAGTAACTACCATATCTTCCTCCCTACCAACTAGCCTTTTTAACGCCAGGGATTTCACCCTTATTTGCTTTCTCACGGAAGCAAACTCTGCAAAGACCGTATTTTTTCAAAACTGAGTGAGGACGTCCACAAATTGTGCAACGAGTATATTCACGAGTTTTGTATTTTTGAGTTCTAAGTTGTTTTTGTTTTAATGCTGTTTTTGCCATATCTATCTCCTATCTTTCCCTGAAAGGCATTCCAAGTGCTTCAAGAAGCGTTAATGCCTCGGAGTCTGTTTTAGCGGTTGTAACGATTAAAACGTCTAAACCTCTGATTTTTTCAATCTTATCATAATTGATTTCAGGGAAAATAAGTTGTTCTTTAATTCCGAAAGCATAGTTTCCATGACCATCAAATGATTTTCTGGAAACGCCCCTAAAATCTCTAACTCTTGGGAGAGCAATCGCTGTAACTCTGTCGAAGAATTCATACATTCTTTTGCCACGAAGTGTAACTTTTGCTCCAATTTTCATGCCTTGACGAACTTTAAAGTTAGAAATAGCTTTTTTAGCTGTTGTAGCAACTGGTTTTTGACCAGAAATTGCTGCAAGTTCATCAACTGCTATGTTGAAACTTTTTGAGTTATCTTTAACATCGCCAAGTCCCATGTTTAAAACTATTTTTTCAAGTTTTGGAACTTCATTTATGTTTTTGTAACCGCCCAATTTCATAAGTTCAGGAGCGATTTCTTTAACATATTTTTCTTTAAGTCTATTTTCAGCCATGTTTCTATCCCTCCACTACTTCGCTCTTAGCTTCTTTCGCTTTTGGAGCGGCTTTTTTCTTTTCTGTTTTTGCAGTTTCTTTTGCGTCTTTCTTAACTGCTTTTGCGTATGCTTTGTCTAAACTAGCACCACATTTTTTGCAAACTCTTGCATTTTTTCCATCAACATCTTTATGTGCAATTCTTGTTGCTTTTCCGCAAGCAGAACAAACAACCATTACATTTGATGCATCAATTGGGTGAGCAGATTTTACAATTCCGCCCTTGTCTTGTGCTGATCTTGGTTTTTTGTGTTTTGAAAGCACATTAACATCTTCAACAACAACCCTGTTTGTTTTTGGAGAAACTTCTAAGACTTTGCCTTTCTTACCGTTATCTTTTCCTGCGATAACAACAACTGTATCACCTTTTTTAATATTCATCTTAATCTTCCTCCTATAACACTTCCGGTGCAAGTGAAATTATCTTCATGTAGTTTTTATCACGAAGTTCTCTTGCAATAGGTCCGAAAATACGTGTTCCTTTTGGTTGTTTTTGGTTATCAATAATAACTGCTGCATTGTCATCAAAACGAATATGTGTGCCGTCTGGACGTCTTACACCTTTTGATGTTCTAACGATAACTGCTTTAACAACATCGCCTTTCTTAACAACGCCGCCAGGGATAGCTCTTTTAACAGAAGCAACAATAACATCACCGATGTTTCCGCTACGTCTATAAGAACCACCAAGCACTCTGATACACATAATTTGTTTTGCACCTGTGTTATCAGCAACTTTTAATCTTGTTTGAGGTTGTATCATAATCTTACACTCCTTCCTACTTAGCCTTCTCAACGATGCGTGTTATTCTGTGATATTTATCTTTACTTAAAGGTCTAGTTTCTTGCATTTCAACTGTATCTCCAAGTCCACAGATATTGCCTTCGTCATGAGCTTTATATTTTTTAGTTTTCTTAACAACTTTGTTATAGATTGGGTGTTTTTTATTTTCAACAACAGCAACAACTACTGTTTTGTCCATTTTGCCCGCACTAACAACAATGCCTTGTCTAAGTGGTCTTCTATTTCTGATTTCTTTTTCCATAACCTTTCTCCTTACCCATTAACCTTTTTAAGTTCTCTTTCACGGATAACTGTTTTAACTCTTGCAATTTCTTTCTTTAAATTGTGAAGTTGCATTGGGTTATTTAAGTTTCCTGTTGCATGTGAGAAGCGAAGATTAAAGAGTTCTGCTTTGAGTTCTTGTTCTTTTGAAATTAACTCTGCATCTGTTAGGCTCTTAATGTCTTTTATTTTCATACGCTAGCACCACCTTCGTTATTATTTTCTTCCTTCATAATGATTTTTGTTTTGCAAGGAAGTTTGTGTGAAGCAAGCCTTAATGCTTCTCTCGCTGTTGCTTCTGGAACGCCAGCAAGTTCGAATAAGATTCTGCCTGGTTTAACAACAGCAACCCAGAATTCTGGTGAACCTTTACCACTACCCATTCTTGTTTCAGCAGGTTTTTTAGTAACAGGTTTATCTGGGAATATTTTAATCCAAACTTGACCGCCTCTCTTTGTGTATCTTGTCATAGCGATACGAGCTGCTTCAATTTGATTTGACTTAATCCAGCATGGTTCAGTTGTTACAAGTCCAAATTCGCCATAAGCAAGTTTGTTACCTCTTGTTGCAACACCAGTCATTCTACCACGATGAACACGTCTTCTTTTGACTCTCTTAGGCATTAACATTAGTTCATACCTCCTTTGTCTTGTTTAGCACCTTTTGTTAAAATTTCGCCTTTATAAATCCAGCATTTAACACCAAGTTTGCCGTAGTTTGTGAAAGCAGATGAAACACCATAGTCAATGTCTGCTCTCAATGTATGGAGTGGCAATGAGCCTTCCATGTAGTATTCTGTTCTAGCAATAGTGTTAGCACCATCAACAACGCCACTTACTTGAACTTTGCAGCCCTTAGCGCCTGATTTCATAACTCTTTGCATAGCAGATTTCAATGCTCTTCTGAATTGAACACGTTTTTCAAGTTGGCTAGCGATCGAATCAGCAACCAATTTTGCGTCCAAATCAGGTTTTTTAATTTCTCTAATATTAACGAACAAGTTTTTTCCAGGTCCGATAATTTTAGAAATTTCTTTTTTAATTTCTTCAACACCAGCACCTTTAACGCCAATAAGCATTCCAGGTCTGCCTGTGTAAAGATTTACAACAACTTTTGTTGCAGTTCTTTCAATTTCCACTTTGGAAATTGCACAATTATGATATTTTTTGTCAACAAATTTTCTGATTTTGTCGTCTTCTAAGATATATTTAGCAACATCTTGCTTATTTGCATACCAAGAAGATTCCCAACCTTTGTTAACGCCTATTCTAAGCCCGACTGGGCTAACTTTTTGTCCCATCTTACTTAGCCTCCTTACTGTCGAGAACGATTGTTATATGACTTGTTCTCTTTAACATTCTGTCTGCTCTACCTCTTGCACGAATGTTTAATCTCTTCATTGTAGGTCCTGGGCAGGCATATGCTTCTGCAACATAAAGGTCACTTCTGTTCATTCCTTTGTTGTTTTCAGCGTTTGCGATAGCTGATTTCAAGAGTTTGCAACTTACTGCTGCTGCTTCTTGTGGCATGTTAGCGAGGATAGCAACTGCTTCTTCTGCGCCCTTATTTCTAATGCAATCTAAAACGATTCTTACTTTTGATGGGCTCATTCTAACATATTTAACTTTAGCGTATGGACGAGTGTCTCTATTTGCTTGTCTTTTTTCTGCTTTTTCTCTAATTCTTGTTGCCATTTGTTTGCCTCCTAATTCTTAGCCTTCATAGCAGCAACTTTACCGCCTGAGCTCTTTTGTCCTGCATGGCCTTTGAAGTTTCTAGTTGGAGCAAACTCACCGAGTTTGTGTCCAACCATTTCTGCTGTGCAATATACAGGAACATGTTTTTTACCATTGTAAACTGCAAATGTTGTTCCAACAAATTCTGGATAGATAACAGATGCTCTTGACCAAGTTTTGATTGGTTTTTTATTTCCACTCTTGTTGTTTTCTTCAACTCTCTTTAAGAGTTTTTCAAAAACATATGGACTTTTCTTTAATGATCTACTCATACTTTCCTCCCTTACTTAGCCCTTTTAACAATCAACTTGTTAGATGATTTGTTTCTCTTTCTTGTCTTCAATCCAAGTGCTGGTTTACCCCATGGTGTAACTGGTGATTTCATACCAACAGGGCTCTTACCTTCACCACCACCGTGAGGGTGATCGTTAGGGTTCATAACAACACCACGGACTTCTGGGCGTTTACCCATGTGTCTGCTTCTTCCTGCTTTACCTAATGAAACAAGTTCATGGTCAGGATTTGAAACAGTTCCGATTGTTGCTTTGCAGTTTGCGAGAATTTTTCTCATTTCACCGCTTGGAAGACGAACTGTAACATATTTGCCTTCTCTCGCCATTAATTGAACTTCAACACCTGCTGATCTAGCAAGTTGTCCACCTTTTCCAGGTTGCATTTCAATATTGTGGATAACTGAACCAACTGGAATAAGTTCAAGTGGTAATGCGTTACCAACTTTAACTTCTGCATCAGCACCAGACATTAAAATGTCGCCAACTGTAAGTCCGATAGGAGCCAAGATATATCTCTTTTCGCCATCAGCATAGTTCAAAAGTGCAATGTATGCAGTTCTGTTTGGGTCATATTCAATAGAAACAACTTTTGCAGGAATGCCGTCTTTGTTTCTTTTGAAATCTATAATTCTATATTTTTGTCTATTGCCGCCGCCTTGATGTCTAACAGTGATTTTGCCTTGCGCGTTTCTTCCAGCATTTTTTCTTTTTACTGCAAGAAGGCTTTTTTCTGGCTTATTTGTTGTAACTTCTTCAAAAGTTGCAGTTGTTAGGAATCTTTGAGCAGCGCTTGTTGGATTATGTTTTTTAATAGCCATTTCTATTTCTCCTTATTAAGATAAACTTTCGAAGAAGGCAATTGGCTTAGAATCTTTTTTAAGGGTTACAATAGCTTTTTTGTAATCACTTGTTTTGCCAACAGTTCTTCCCTTTTTTGTATTTTGACTTTTTTCTTGACCTTTAACGTTCATTGTGTTTACTTTTTCGACTTGAACTTTAAAGATTTCTTCAACAGCTTTTCTGATATCAACTTTTGTTGCATCTTTCGCTACAACGAATGTGTATACCTTTTCGCTGATTTTTGCATAACTCTTTTCTGATAAAAGAGGTTTTTTAATTACTTCATAAGCGTTCATTAGTTGTATGCCTCCTCTAATGATTTTACAGCAGCCTTTGTTAAAACAACTGTTTTGTTAGCAACAACATCGTATGTTGAAAGAAGTTCAGCAATTTGAAGTTCTACATTTTGAATGTTGTTTGCAGCTCTTACGCCGTCAGCATTTGGAGCATCTGTAACAACAACTACTTTATTGTCAATCTTGAATGCATTTAAGAATTTTTCAACTTCTTTTGTTTTTGGAGCATCAAGTTTGAATTCGTCAATAAAGATAATGTCGTTTTGAGCAAGTTTTGCAGATAATGCAGATGCAAATGCAATTTTCTTAACTTGTTTGTTAACTTTCTTTGAAAAATCTCTTGGCTTTGGAGCAAATACTACGCCGCCGCCTTTGTATTCAGGTGACTTTGTAGAACCATGTCTTGCTCTACCTGTGTGTTTTTGTCTGTAAGGTTTCTTTGCATGTCCTCTAACTTCACTACGAGTAAGAGTTGATTTTGTTCCTTGTCTTTGATTTGCATTGTAAGCAACAACAACTTCATGAATTAATGGTTCGTTGTAAGCAATGTCAAAAACGTTTTCTGGAAGTTCAATTTCTCCAATTTCGTTAGCAGACATATCGTATAATTTTGATTTCATAAGTTTTGCCTCACCTTTTAAGCTTTAACCGCTTCTTTAATCATTACGATTGAGCCTTTTGGACCTGGAACGCAACCTTTAATTAAAAGGATATTCCTGTCTGCATCAACCTTAACAACTTCAAGATTTTGGATTGTAACATTTTCATAACCATATCGACCTGGCATTTTTTTGTTTTTGAACACTCTTGATGGTGTTGAGTTAGCACCCATTGAACCAACTTCTCTATGAACAGGGCCAACACCGTGTGTCATTTTTAAGCGGTGAGCATTCCATCTTTGGATATTACCTGTAAATCCTCTACCTCTTGTTCTTCCTGAAACATCAACCATATCTTTTTCAGCAAAGATATCAGCTTTAATTTCAGCACCGATTTCATAATCGTTTGAATTTTCAAATCTAAATTCTTTAATAATTTTTGAAGGTTCTACATTTGCTTTTTTAAGTAAGCCAAGAACAGGTTTGTTAACTCTGTTTTCTTTGGTTTTGTTAAAAGCAACAACAACTGAATTATAACCTTCTTTGTCTGTTGTCTTCTTTTGGACAACATAGCATGGACCAGCTTCAACAACTGTTACTGGAACAACCAAACCTTCAGGCGTGAAGATTTGTGTCATGCCGAGTTTTTTACCTAATATAGCTTTTTTCATTATATCTTCTCTCCTTAAAGTTTAATTTTGACGTCAACGCCTGCTGGCAAGTCAAGTTTCATAAGCGATTCAATCGCTTTTTGTGTTGGACTGTACACATCAATCATTCTTTTGTGTGTCCTGCATTCGAATTGTTCACGACTATCTTTGTGTTTGTGTGGTGAACGAATGACTGTTACCACTTCTTTGTCTGTTGGAAGTGGAATAGGTCCTGCTACCTTAGAGCCATTTTTGTTAGCTGCATCAATAATTCTTGTGCAAGCTTGATCTAACAATGCGTGATCATAGGCTTTAAGTTTAATTCTCATTTTTTGCGATGCCATTTTAAAATCCTCCTGTCTTAATCTAAATAACCCCGTTGTGACAAGTAGCCCATGCTGCCAGTATCAATCAAAGTTGACTTTGCAAACCAATAAACTAATGAATTAGCATCTATATGCATATTTTTATATATTAATTATACAACGATGCCGTGTGTGTCACGCTAATACTCAAAAAAAATTAACGAATTTTGCGGGGCGCGAAAATCAATGTTTTCACTAGTCCACATAAGTTCTCTCAACTTGCGCTCGCTTAGCAATTTGAGTAACC
>CALBYO010000142.1 GCA_937889705.1 uncultured Bacillota bacterium
ACAACGAGGAACTGAAAGACGTTCCCAAAGCCATAGAGTGGTACGAAAAAGGATTGAGCCTCGGCGAGTACTCGCTTAATTTTGATTTGGCGTATGTATATCTGAACGACAGGTTTGTTCCGCACGACTATGAAAAAGGCTTAAAATATCTTGCGGACGGTGTGAAACACAACGATCCGGAAAGCCTTTATATGCAAGCCCGCATTTATGAAATGGGTTTGTATGGTGTAGCTGCTGACAACGCTAAATATATTCATTTTGTTAAAAGAGCCGCAAAACTTGGACAAGATGACGCTTTACTTGATTTGGGCTATTATTATTTTGGAAAAAATGATTATGATAAAGCATTAGATTGCTTTGCAGAGTGCGAGTTAGATGACGCTAGACTATATTGGAGCATTGCAATAATATGTGAGACTAAAAAGCAAGATTATAAAAATGCTTTAAGATATTATCAACTTTCAATGGAAATGGGTTATCCTGACGCAGTCGAAAGAATGGCAGAAGCATATCTCGGCGATGAACTCGGCTTGGAAAAAGATGAGCAAATGGCATTAAAATTATTCAAAAAGGCAGCAAAACTTGGCGATTCTTCTGCACAATATAATCTTGGAATGGGTTATGCTTGTGGTTATTACGGTTTGACAGCAAATCGTGAAAATGCAATTTATTGGCTTAGAAAAAGTGCAAAGCGTCAAAATCCTATGGCTTGTTTGCAAATGGGCTTGTATTATTTCTATACCGTTAAGACAGAATTGGCTTATAAAAAAGCATTAGAATTATTTACCAACGCATATAATCTTGGCGAAGAAGAAGCCATTATCAATATTGGACTTTGTTATTTGCAAGGCAAAGGCGTAAAAGAAAATAAAAAGGAAGCTGTAAAATGTTTCAAAACTGCTGTTAAAAATTGTAATTCTGGTGTTGCTTATCACAATCTTGGAATATGCTATGAAAATGGTTTTGGAGTAAAACAAGATTATAAAAAAGCAATAGAAATGTATGGGCAAGCGGTAGAAAACGGAGAAAGTGCCGGTCTTGCCGCAATCAAAAACATTTATGCTAAAATGAATGAACATAACAATTTAGATAAATAAATTTTCACATAAAAAGCACTAGGTCTGCTTCCTAGTGTTTTTATTTTGGGCTAAATGGATTAATAATTCTAACTTTCTCGCCATTTTTACAGTATGCCTGTTCCACTCGTATCATATTAAGACAAGCACACGCCACGATCCCAAACTAATAATATAATCATTTTTTTGCTTTTAGTATCTTTAATATGATGAGCATAAAATTTAACTCATTAGAATTTGATAAAATTATAGCATTTTTATTATAAACACTTGACAAAATTAAAATTTAGATATAAAATTGCGAATAATTCGCAAATTGAAAGGTGTAAAAAATGAGTTACGATACTAAACAGAGAAAAACCATAATAGAATTTTTTAATGATAACATTGATAAAATTTTTAGCGTTGAAGAAATATTTGACGCATTAAAAAATAAAAATATTAGTTTAAGTGCGATTTATAGGAATTTGGCAGAATTGGAAAAGTCTAATAAAGTTAGAATTGTAACGAAAGTTGGAACTAATAAAAAATTCTATCAATTTATTGATAATGATGATTGCAAAGGACATATACATTTGCTTTGTAAAAATTGTGGAAAATCTATACATTTAAACGATGAAGAGAGCCATAAATTAACATCTATTGTTTTGAAAAATACGAATTTTGAAGTTTTTAAATCAGATTCTGTTTTATATGGAATATGTGGAGATTGTAAATCTTTAAATAGATAAAGGAGGTAAATATGAGAAAGAAAAAATTGATTTTGATTGTAGCCATAATTTCAATATTGTTTTTTGCTTTCTCTATTTTCTTTATTGGCGAAAAATCAAATCACGAATGTAGTGGCATAGATTGCGAAATTTGTGAAGAAATTGCAATTTGTGAGAAAGGATTAAAAGAATTTGGATTAGGTGCAATTACTATTGCAATTGTTGTTTTAAATTCTTTCCCAAAAGCATTAAATGAAAAAATAAAAGTTAACAGCACCTATAAGAAAGATAGTTTAATATCCTTAAAAATTGAGCTTTTAAATTAAATAAGAAAACCATTGAAACACAATAATTGTGTTAATTTTTGTGTGCTTATTTATAAAAATTTTTAAGGAGAATAATAAAAATGAAAAACGTAAAAAATTTATTTATGTTTATTTTTGCTGTGGTTTTAGGTATAGGAACAATTTTTGGTCTTTCTGCCTGTGGCAACAATAACAAAGATGATAAAATTAGTGTTGTCTGCTCTATATTCCCAGAATATGACTGGGCAAAAGAAGTTGTTGGAGAAAACAACAATGTTGAATTGACATTACTTTTGGACAACGGAAAAGATTTGCATAGTTATCAACCATCAGTCGCTGATATTGCAAAAATTTCAACCTGCGACTTATTTATTTATGTTGGTGGAGAGTCTGACACTTGGGTTGCAGACGCATTAAACAATGCAACAAACAAAAATATGCAAGTTATAAACTTGTTAGATGTTCTTGGCGATAAAAAGAAAGAAGAAGAACAAAAAGAAGGTATGCAAGGCGAAGAAGAACATGAACACGAACATGAACATGAAGAAGAAGTTGAATATGATGAACATGTTTGGCTTTCACTTAAAAATGCTCAAATCTTTGTAACAGAAATTGCAAACAAACTTTCAATTATTGATAGTGCAAACAAAGATAATTATTCTGCAAACGCAACAGCTTATAATGCTAAATTAAACACTCTTGATACAGAATATCAAGCAGTTGTTGATGCCGGAACGACAAAAACTTTGCTTTTCGGCGATAGATTCCCATTTAGATATTTGGTAGATGATTATAAACTTGACTACTTTGCAGCTTTTGTTGGTTGTTCAGCAGAAACCGAAGCAAGTTTTGAAACAATTACTTTTTTGGCAGGCAAAGTTGATGAATTAAATTTGAAAGTTATTCTTCAAATTGAAACTTCAAAAGATTCAAAAATCGCAAACACCATTAAAGAAAATACAAAATCAAAAGACCAAAAAATCTTAACATTAGACAGTATACAAAACACCACAACAAAAAGTGGAAAGACATATTTATCAATTATGCAAAGTAATCTTGAAGTTTTGAAAGAAGCGGTTAAGTAGGTGGAAATATGACACAAATTGAATGTAAAAATATTTCCATAGGCTATGATAAAAATGCTATTTTATCAAATTTATCTTTTAGTATTGAAAATGGCGATTATCTTTGTATCCTTGGAGAAAATGGTGCAGGAAAATCCACTTTAATGAAAACAATTTTAGGGCTTATTCCAATTATTAGTGGAAAAATTGAGTTTGAAAATGGTTTGACAAAAAAAGATATAGGATATTTGCCCCAACAAACGATAGTTCAAAAAGATTTTCCGGCAACTTGTTATGAAATTGTTATTAGCGGCTTTCAAAACAGATGCGGATTAAGACCTTTTTACAATAAAACAGAAAAGCAAAAATCTGTTGACATAATGAGAGAAATTGGGATTGAAAAACTTAAAAACAAATGTTTTAGAGAACTTTCTGGCGGACAAAAGCAAAGAGTTTTGCTTGCAAGAGCTTTGTGTAGCACACAAAAAATATTGTTGCTTGATGAACCAGTTAGTGGTCTTGACCCAAAGGCTACAGAAGAAATGTATGAGATTATAGATAAGTTAAACAAAAATGGCATTACAGTAATTATGATTTCTCACGATGTATCTTCAGCCTTGAAATATGCTAAACACATTCTTTTTGTGAATAGTAACCCATTTTTTGGAACAAAAGAAGAATTTGAAAATAGTGATTTAGGCAAACAATTTGAAAAGTATGCAGGCGGACATATAGGGGGTCATCAAGATGAGTAAACTTTTTGAAACATTATCATTTTATTTGTCATTCCCCTTTGTTCGCTATGCTATAATCGTTGGAATTTTAATCTCTCTTTGCGCTTCACTTTTGGGTGTAACTTTGGTGTTAAAACGATTTTCATATATTGGAGATGGACTTTCACATACTGCTTTTGGTGCAATGGCTATCGGAAGTGTGTTAGGACTTACTAACAATATGATTATTGTTCTGCCAATAACCATTATTTCTGCAATTCTTCTATTAAAAACAAGCCAGAATAAAAAAATAAATGGAGATGCTTTAATTGCAATTTTATCCGTTAGCGCACTTGCTATTGGATATCTTCTTTTAAATGTCTTTAATGTGTCTTCAAATGTTTCTGGTGATGTGTGCACAACACTTTTTGGCTCAACTTCAATTCTTACACTTTCATCAAGTGATGTATGGCTTACAATAGGACTTGCTCTGTTTGTTATTTTGTTCTTTATTTTCTTTTACAATAAGATTTTTGCAGTTACATTTGATGAAAATTTTGCAAAAGCAAGCGGAACAAAAACCGAATTATTTAACATCTTGCTTGCAAGTATAATTGCCATTGTTATAGTTATTGCTATGAATTTGGT
>CALBYO010000143.1 GCA_937889705.1 uncultured Bacillota bacterium
TTCATTTTCAATGCACCTGCTCGCGTAAGTCGCAAGTTTTATATTCTTGTCAAACTTATATGTTTGCACCGCTTTGATAAGTCCAATCGCTCCAATGGAAATCAAATCTTCAAGGTCAAGCCCTGTGCTTTCAAACTTTTTTGCTATGTAAACAACAAGCCTTAAATTATGCTCAACAAGCCTAACTTTTGCATTTTCATTCCCCTTGTTCATTTCTTCAATCAAAATTTTTTCTTCTTCACTATCAAGCGGATTTGGTAACGCTTCATTTCCGCAAATATAGCAAACAATATCTTGAACATCTAAAAAATTAATTCCCCTAGAAAATATTTTTAATAATTTTTTTATTAATTTTTTAATCATTTTTTCTCCTTTTTTTGTTTTTTTTATTTTTAATTTTTATTTATTATTTTTCTGCTATTTTTTAAATTAAATTTGGGCTAATTAAAGCGTCACAATTAAAATTGTTTTTAAAGTTTACAAATGATAATCCTATCGCTGCGTTTTCTTTTTTTAGTTTATTTTTCACCAAGTCGATTTCAATTTTGTCAACGCTAAAAACAAGCATTTTTTGACTAGTTTTGTTAATTGTTTTGTAGTCTATGTAATGAGCATTTGAAAGCGAAGTCGTATCTTTTGCAAGAAGTTTTTCCATTGGCAATTTAAAAATTTTATTAAAAGTTTCAAAATTTATTATTATCACCGATTGATTAGTTATTGGGTCAATTAGGTTGTGCGCGCTATCTAAATATGCGGCAATTTTATAAGTTTTATCTTTATAAAAAATCTTCATTTCGTAAATAAATTTTTTGGTCTTCTGCTTTTTTATGATGTAGTTTATCACGCCAATAGTCACATAACAGTAACACGCAACAATGCCAACAATAACCCCAACTGGAAAGTTTTTGGAGTAAGACAAATTCATAATTTCCAGACTGCCATAAGCGAGATACGAAATCATAAAAGTTATTCCACCAAACAACGCCGTTGCAGATAAAAAAGTCAAAAAATGAAGCAAAAAAGATTTGAAATTCTTTGTTTTATAAGCAATCAACACCATGACAGCCCCTACCAAAAGTTTTAAAATTATCATGAGATAGCCAGGCAGATTTAATAGTGGAAATACAAACGACATCGCCGTGCCAAAGGCATTTGCAATCAAAATTCGCCACCAAATAAACCTGCTAAAAAGAACTTTTGCAGATAAAAAAAGAATTAGAAAATTAATCACCAAATTGTCTATAAGAACATATTCAATAACAATTTCCACAAGTCAATTATATATTGTGTCATAAATTTGAATAACATAAAAAAAACGACTAAACTGCAACATTTAGTCGAAAAAAGTTAAATATGATTGTTTTCTCTTTTTGAGTAAAACAAATACTGCTGAGCGTAGCCTGAATTTATGCCATACCTTGCAATTAAATTGTCTCCAATCTGATTTGCATTCAATTTGTTTTCCCCGAAAATGTCTTGATAAATTTTTTTAATCCATGTATCGACTG
>CALBYO010000144.1 GCA_937889705.1 uncultured Bacillota bacterium
GTGATTTGTAGAAATCATAAAGTTTTGAACGCAAAACATTGAATGCTTTTTCTTTATTTTTTATTTGTGAACGCTCATCTTGGCAAGCAACAACGATACCTGTTGGAAGGTGAGTGATACGAATAGCGGAATCGGTTTTATTAATATGTTGTCCGCCAGCGCCGCTGCTGCGGTATGTATCAATACGAATATCTTTATCTAAAATTTCAAAGTCAACATCTTCAACTTCTGGAAGAACGGCGACTGTTGCAGTTGATGTGTGGACTCTGCCTTGTGATTCTGTTTCAGGAACGCGTTGCACGCGGTGAACGCCGCTTTCGTATTTGAGTTTTGCATAAGCACCTTTGCCGCTGATTGTGAAGGAACATTCTTTTATCCCGCCAATTTCAGTTTCAGAAACATCAATCATTTCGACTTTCCATCTGTTGCGTTCTGCAAATCGTGAATACATTTTTAAAAGCACTGCGCCGAACAAAGCAGATTCTTCTCCGCCAACGCCGGCTCTAATTTCCATAATAACATTGCTTTCGTCGTTTTCATCTTTTGGTAAAAGCAAAATCTTGATTTTTTCTTCAAGCTCTTCAATTTTTGCTTTGTTAGATTTTTCTTCTTCGCGGAAAAGTTCTACCATTTCTGGGTCTGTTTCACTTTCTAATGTTTTATGTATCTCGTCTTTTTCTTTGACGAGTTTTTCAAGCGAGTCGTGGGCTTCGGCAAGTTGTTCAAGCCCACTTCTCTCTTTAACTAATTTTTTCCATTGTTGTTGGTCAGCAATTATTTCAGGTTTTGAAATCAATTCTGTCAATTCGTCAAATCTTTTCTTAAATGTTATTGTTTTATCTAGCATTATCGTTTTTTCCTTTTATGTCGGCAATGACAACTCTATCTATGCCGGAATAGTCTTTTTTAATTTTAATATTTTCAAAGTTATTTTGCAACAATTTTTTAACGCTTTTGGCTTCATTTATGCCAATTTCAAGAAAAATTTTGCCGTTTTTGTTCAAATACTTTGGTGCGGACTTGGCAATTTCGCGATAGAAATACAAACCGTCTTCGCCGCCATCAAGCGAAATTAATGGGTCATTCTTTTTAACTTCGTCTTCAAGTGCCAAAATGTCTTTCGACCTAATATAAGGTGGATTTGATACAATTATGTCAAATTTTTCCTTTTTGAGATTGTTAAACAAGTCAGAATTTATGAACTTGACATTAGCATCATGAGTTGTTGCATTCTTTTTTGCTACGCTCAGTGCTGCTTCTGAAATGTCTACCGCATACACTTTGGCGTCAGTGTTTTTAGCAATAGTAATTGCAATGCAACCGCTACCAGTGCATAAATCTAAAACTTTTAATTTGTCCGTGCTGTTTTGTATTTCATTAATTACTTCTTCAACCATAATTTCGGTTTCTGGTCTTGGAGATAAAACATTTTTATCAACATAAAAATCTAAACCATAAAAGCAGGCGCGATTAAAAATTTTTGTTAGCGGAATATGTTTTTCGCGTTTTGCGGTAGCCCAGTTTATTTTTTTATATTCTTCCTTTGTAACAGTTGTTTGCAGTTTAATGTCGTTTCTTTTTTTATTTAACGATTCAGCAATTAGCCATTCGGCTTCTGCTGCACTTTCAATTCCTGCTTTTGCAAGTTTTTCTTTAACTTC
>CALBYO010000145.1 GCA_937889705.1 uncultured Bacillota bacterium
CAAAGTTACCAGTTGTTCCAATTAATTTTGTTTCTAACACTTTTGCAGCGTCTTTTTCAATCTTTGTTTTTTCATCAGGCTTAATTCCTCCTGAAACAATACTATCTTCTTGCCTTGCAAATGAAAGCATCAAACTTTCGCCTTCGTCAAGCAAGACTGTATCGCCATATTTAACAAATTGAATATTACCTTCGCTGTCTAGTGACAAATCGTATGTAGGATAATATGAAAAAGTTAACTCTTTGAAATCTTCAAAATATTTTGAAATATTTGTTTCAACATTGGCAATTTTAGCCCAATATTCCCCTTTCAAATTTTTATAAATATCTTTTCCGTAAATATCACTGTTGTTAACTTTGTAGGTAGTGCCATTTGTTCCATAATATTTTACATTTTTCACTTTGATAGCATAGAAAACAACGCCGTCTAACGAGTAATATCCATTTTCGTTAAATTCGCCATAATTATCAGCAGCGTCGACCAATGGTTGCGACCTTGTTAAAAATATGGTTAAAAAACCTGCAACCGCTAAAATAATTGAAAGCATTATTGCAATTATTAAATTTTTGTTTTTCGCCAAATATTTCATAAAAACTCCAAAAATATAATTTTACTGAGTAATTTTAACACGAAATAGTAAAATAAGCCAAATAAAATAATAATATTATTTTAATTAAATATATATTTTTTATGCTTTTTTGTAGTTTTAATTAAATAAAAACCTCTAAAAATTATTTTTTAGAGATTTTATTTTTAATTTTTATTATTTTTAATTAATTTTTAAATATTTTTGCAACAATTATCGTCATGTCATCAAGCGCACTTCCGCCATTATTTTTTAACGCTTGTTTTAAGATATCTTCTGCCATTTTTTGAGGATTTTGTTCGTCCAAATTATTGACAAAATTTGAATAATCTTCGGAAGAATAGAAGGAATCTGTTACACCATCAGTTGCCAAAACAAGCATGTCTGACGAGGTTAAAACAAGTTTTCTTATTGATGGATTTGTTTCGCTTAAAACGCCTAATGGAAGTGCACCGCTGTCCAAAATTTCTGTTCCTTTTTTGTTCTTTAAAAGTCCAACTGGGGCACCCAATTTTATTATGTCTGCAACGCCTTTTCTAAGGTCGACAACACACAAATCTAGCGCTGAAAACATCTCGTCATTTCCGAGCGATAACAGTTTGTTTGCGGACGATAGAATTAAGTCATTATCAAAGCCTGCTTTATAGAAATTTTCGATAATTCCCATTGCCAAATTGCTTGTTTTTTCCGCTTTTTTGCCACTTCCCATACCATCGCAAAGTGCCATCATAAATTTATCGCTATCAATTTTTATAAGCGAATATGAATCGCCCGAAATGTCGCTTGTAGCCTTCTTTGTAGCCGCAGTTCCAAAAATAATATCGTAGTTTGGTGCAGT
>CALBYO010000146.1 GCA_937889705.1 uncultured Bacillota bacterium
AAATAACGAAAATTCACTTTCAAATGACGAAGCAAACGAATTAATATCAGAACTTGAAAAACAAAATGCAAATGAAATTTTGCCTTTGAAAGACGAGTTGTTTAAAAAGTCTGTTTGGATGTTCGGCGGCGATGGCTGGGCTTATGATATTGGTTATGGCGGTCTTGACCATGTTCTCAGTTCAAACGAAAATGTTAACATTTTGGTTTTAGATACGGAAGTTTATTCTAACACTGGCGGTCAAGCATCAAAATCAACATCGCGTGGAGCGGTTGCAAAATTCGCAGCAAGTGGTAAAACTGGCAAGAAAAAGGACTTGGGACTGATTGCGATTGCAAATCAAAATGCTTATGTCGCAAAAGTTTCAATGGGTGCGAACTATGAGCAAACTATCAAAGCATTTAAGGAAGCCGAAGAGTTTAACGGCCCAAGTTTGATAATTGCTTATGCACCATGTGTCGCTCATGGTATTAATCTTGCAAATGCACAAGACGAAATGAACAGGGCGGTTAGGTCAGGCTATTGGGAACTTTATAGGTACAATCCAGAAACAAAAACTTTAAGTTTTGATAGCGACGAGCCAACCATGGAATATGAAGAATTTTTGAAAGGCGAAACACGCTTTTCAGCAACAATGAAAGCAAATCCTGAAAGAGCAAAAGTATTGTTTGAACAAAGCAAGAGAGATGCGATAAGTAGAAGGGAATTGTTGAAAAAACTATCAAATTAACAAAAAAAATCACTAAAAACTTGAATTTTTAGTGATTTTTTCATGTTTTTTATTAAATTAAATCAACTCTAAACGGATTATTGATTTTTTGCCGCGCTTTAAAATAGCATATCCTTTTTCAAAATCTTCCATTTTCAAAGGTCTGTAAATGTCAGTGATTTTTTCGCCATTCAAAGATATTCCGCCTTGTTCAATGTTCCTTCTTGCTTCCGATTTTGATGCTGTAAGTTTTGAAATTGTTAGTGCGTCTAGCACAAGCAATCCGTTTTCAACTTCAACTTTTTTGAGTTCGCATTTTGGTGCGTTTTCAAGATCGCCTTCACCACTGAAAAGTGCATCAGAGGCTTTTTGAGCAATCAATGCTTCTTCTTCGCCGTGAATGATTTTTGTAATTTCAAAAGCCATTAAGCGTTTTGCTGCGCGAATGTCTTCTTTAACAATTCTTTTAATTTCTGCAATGTCAATTTCTGTGAAATATGTTAAAAGTTTTTCAACATCTTCGTCTTTTTGATTGATAAAATATTGATAAAAGTCGTAAACAGGTGTTTTGTCTTTATCAACCCAAAGAGTGCCTTTTGCAGTTTTACCCATTTTCTTGCCTTCGCTGTTTGTTAAAAGAGGAGAAACAAGGGCTTCAAAAGTTTCGTTTTTGTTTTCTTGATAATTTAATTTCCTTCCAAGTTCAACACCTGCAATGATGTTTCCCCATTGGTCTGAGCCGCCAACTTGAAGTTTGCAACCATATTTTCTATTCAAATATACAAAATCATATGCTTGAATTAACATATAGCCCATTTCAAAGAAGGTGAGCCCGCCAGCGTTTAATCTTGAAACGCATGAGTCATTTTGCAACATATGTTTAACATTGAAATTTGTTCCAATGTCGCGCATAAAATCAACATAATCATAGCCTTTCATCCAGTCGGCATTATTAACGATGATTGCAGGATTATCGCCATCAAGTTTAACAAATCTTCCAATAAGCGATTTAATGTGGTCAAAGTTGTTTTGAATAAATTCGCTTGTGACCATGTTTCTCATATCATTTCTACCGCTAGGGTCGCCAATCATCGCAGTTGCTCCGCCAAGAAGAATTATAATTTTGTGACCAGCGTCTTGAAATTTTCTAAGCATAAATAATGAAAAACAATGTCCGATATGCAAACTATCAGCAGTTGGGTCAAATCCGCCATAAATTGCTATTGGCTCGCCATTGATTAATTTTTTAACTTCTTCTTCGTTTGAAGTTTGATAAATAAGACCACGCTCTTTAAGATGTTCAAATAATTTACCTTTTTCCATGTGTACTCCTAAGTAGTTTAATAATTCAAAGTATAATATTAAAAAAAACTTTTTGCAACTAATATCGCCACTTTTAACTTTTTTCTTGACATTAAAATAAAAATAATAATATACTATTAACTAGGAAATTAGGAGACATAAATGAAAGTTTTTAATTCGCTCACAAACAGAAAAGAAGAATTGCACGATAATTCCACGCCAGTAAAAATGTACACTTGCGGTCCAACTGTTTATTATTATCCACATATCGGCAATATGCGTGCGTATCTTTTCATGGATTTTTTAAGAAAAACTTTGCATTATTTAGGATATGAAACAAACTCTGTTATGAACTTAACAGATGTCGGGCATTTAACTTCGGACGAAGACGAAGGCGAAGACAAAATGGAAGTTGCTGCAAGTAGGGAAAAGAAAACGCCAGAGCAAATTGCAGAGTTTTATACAAATTGCTTTTTTGACGATTTCAAAGCATTAAACATTGAAAAACCAGAACATGTTGTTAAAGCAACAGAACACATCAAACAAATGATAGATTTCATTAAAGTGCTTGAAGAAAAAGGCTACACTTATAAAATTGATGACGGCATATACTTTGATGTTCAAAAATTTTCTCATTATGGCGCTCTTTCAAATAAAGATTTAACAAAAGTTGGCGTTAATAGAATTGATGAAAATTCACAAAAACACCACCCATTCGATTTTGCACTCTGGAAGTTTGTTCCAAAAGAACATATCATGAAATGGGATAGCCCTTGGGGAGTTGGTTGCCCAGGTTGGCATATTGAATGTTCTGCAATGGGAACATATTATCTTGGCGATAAAATAGACATTCACACAGGCGGGGGTGACCATAAAACTGTTCACCACGAAAATGAAATTGCACAAAACGATTGCAAAACAGGTCACCAAGTCGTAGATAAATGGATGCATGTTGAATTTTTGCAAGTTGACGGCGGCAAAATGAGTAAAAGCCTTAATAACATTTACACAATAAATCAACTTGTTGAAAAAGGAAACAGCCCATTAGATTTTAGATATTTAAATCTTTTAACGCATTATAGAAAAAGTTTAAATTTCACTTTTGACGCATTAAATAGTGCTAAAACTGCTTTAAAATCGTTAAAAAACATCGTTTTAGAGCATAAAAATTCAAATAATCATATCGACCCAACAAAACTTGAAGCATATAAAAAGGAATTTAGCGAAGCCATTGCAGACGATTTGAATATGCC
>CALBYO010000147.1 GCA_937889705.1 uncultured Bacillota bacterium
TTCTTTTTTAAAAATGACCTTTATCATTACATATTAGCAGCATCTCTTGCAATTTTTGGCTTTGCTGTTGCTGCAATTATCAAATTAGTAGTTAATAAATATGCGAAACAAGCATATTATTGCGAATAGTAGACAAATTAAATAGGGGTGAATTATGAGAGTAATTAACGCGAAAGAATTTGATGAATTTATAAAAAGCAAAAAAGTTGTGCTTGTTGATTTTTTTGCAACATGGTGCGGACCTTGCAGAATGTTAACACCAGTTTTGGAAGAAGTTTTGGAAGAATCAAAAGGCGAATTTGATATTGTTAAGGTTGATGTTGACGAAAGTTACGACCTTGCAAAGAAATTCGGTGTTATGAGCGTTCCAACAATGATTATTTTCCAAGACGGCGTTGAAGCAGATAAAATGATTGGTTATAGGCAAAAAGATGATATTTTGGAAGAGATAAAATCTTATCTATAATTTAAAATTCAACAAAATTTAACTTATAAATTCCCATATTTATTTGGGAATTTTATTTTTTTGAATTATAATGCAAGCATGATATGGGTAATTATAGGCGTTATCGTTTTGTTTTTGATTTTGGCTCTATCCATTGCCACATATTCTGGTGCTCAACTTCAAGATACCTATGAAAGATATAATCACGAATTGTGCAGTTCAAAACTAACTGGCGGGCAATTCGCGTTGATGGTGGCAGACAAAATCACAAATGGCAAAATCAAAGTTGCTAGAACAGCAGGGGTGATGACTGACGCATACAGCAGCAAAGCCAAAACCGTTGTGATTTCAGACGAAACTTGCGATACTCCATCAGTTGCAGCATTAGCGATTGTGGCTCATGAATTTGGTCATGCTTTGCAAGACTTAAACAACACCAAAAAATTTAAACTTAATATAATTTTAATGAGACTAACAAGGCACATGGGATATTTTATGTTTCCGCTCGCGCTTGTTGGCCTGTTTTTGCTTCTTGTTTTTAGCGATTTGTATGTTGTCGGCATCATTTTATTAGCACTCAGTGCACTAATATTTTTGATTGCCTTGTCCTTGAAATTCTTTTCAATTCCGCTTGAACGAGATGCTTCTCATCGCGGACTCAAAATTTTAAAAGACATGGAAGTTTTGGACGAAGATGAGTTGAAAATGGCACACGAACTTTTGCGTTCGGCGCTTTTAACTTATGTTGGAGATTTTTTAAGAGCAATATTATGGTGGACATTCTTGACAAGAAGGTCAAAGATGTTTTAAAATTGATTATGATTTAATAAAATACAATAAAAGGAAGAAATTATGTACGCTATAAATGCTTATTGGGAATATATTTTAATGGGAATTATCCTAATTCCTGGATTGATTTTTGCCGCTGTGGCGCAAGCGAAAGTTAATAGTGCTTATAGGAAATATTCAAAAGTTATTTCAAACAAAAATATCATTGCAAAAGACGCTGCAAGGCAAATTTTGGACGGTGCAGGGCTTCAAGAAGTTGGTATAGAAAGTGTTAACGGAACTTTAACAGACCATTATGATCCACGCTCAAATGTTGTCAGACTTTCCGAAGACATTTCAAATTCGTCATCAATCGCCGCACTTGGTGTTGCTATGCACGAAGTAGGGCACGCTATTCAATACAACAAAGGCTATTTTCCAGCAAAACTTAGAACTTTTGCAGTTGGATTTTCCAATATTTCATCATACATTTTGTGGCCACTTGTTATAATTGGATTGGTATACAATTTTATATATATTGACGGCATAATCGGAACCGTTTGCTTGTGGTCTGGCATCGCATTTTTTGGCATTGCTGTGCTTGTAAACTTAGCCACTTTGCCGGTAGAATACAACGCGTCAAATCGAGCACTTAAAATTTTAGAAACAACGCAAATTTTGGACGAATCCGAAATTCCAGGTTGTAAAAAAGTTTTAAGAGCAGCAGGACTAACTTATGTTGCTGCTTTAATCGTTTCAATTTTGAATTTATTGCGTTTTGTC
Source organism: uncultured Bacillota bacterium (assembly GCA_937889705.1). Taxonomy (GTDB): domain Bacteria; phylum Bacillota; class Clostridia; order Christensenellales; family UBA1242; genus UMGS687. The sequence goes on from CALBYO010000147.1 coordinate 1,997, forward strand.
CTTGTATTTGCAAGAAGAAAAGACTGACATTTTTAGTCAATTTTCGACAAGATATAGGC
>CALBYO010000148.1 GCA_937889705.1 uncultured Bacillota bacterium
AGGTTCAACGCTAAACAAGTTTGAGAAAGGAGCAGCAGCGACAACACCTTTTGTAGATTTGTTTGCAACAGACGCAAAGTTCATCATTGAAGGTGAAGGCTTTACGCTTGAAAATGGCGACCTTGAAGGTGGCGGCTTTGTTGTAGGTGATACATCAATCAACAAAATTGAAGTATATTTCACACTTGAAACACTCCAAGGCGATGCAACAGCAGAACAAGCAAAAGCCCTTGGCTGGAAAATCTCACAAAAAGTAGATTTTTCAAAGGTAGACGAAGGTAAAATTGTTACATCAGTTAATGGAGATCCAGTTGACGAAAAATTAAATGTAACAATTAATGACACAACCATGCCACTTGAAGAAGTAAAATTTGCCTATGACGAAAAGACAATTTTGGAGTTTGATAGTCCAAACGTTGAGTATGTGGAATTGACATACTCAGACGGAACAAAAAGCGACAAGTTCTATGAACTTGAAGCAAGCGAAACATCAGAAAGCAAAAATTCACAAATTGAAGTTTTAGCAGATGAAACTCATGGCACAGTTACTGGTTACACAGTTGGCTGGTTCAGTTCCAAAGAGTATACAGGTTTTGTATATTCAACAAGAGATTTTTCAAATTTAAAGAATTATGATGATTTTGTGGCAGAAAATACTGCAAGCAATGTCACTTCACAACCAGATAATTGTTATTCAATTATTAAATATTTTGGAAATGAAAAAGACATAGTAGTCAAAAATGAAACAAGAGTAAGACAAAGAGACTTTGAAGTTAAAATCACTGGTTGGACAAGTAATGGATATTTCAATGAAATGTGGGTTTCAATTTATTATGAAATATTTAATAATCTTTGGTTATGGTCGGAAATGCTTCCATTAACAGATGTTGAAACCGGAGATACTTATACAACTTTGGGCGATTTTATACAAGCGAGAGGTTATACTAGTTATTGGGAAAGTTCAGGACGCACAGAGATAACTTTAAGAGGAAAAGCTTATGTCGATACAAGCAATATCTTCTACGGCAAGAAGACGATTACTCAAATAAATCCATGTACTTTTGGAGTTTTTGCAAGCAAATTTAATGCCGAAACATTAGAAATTCCAGGTTCTATTGAACTTGTTACAAAAACATGGAATAGTGATATTAAAATGTCTATTTTTGGTTTAAGTAATTATAGAGATATTCACGCAGCGATGCAAAACACTTCACTAAAATCTATATCATTAGGAGAAGGAATTACAGCCTTACCTGAGTATGTGTTCTCTAATTTGACAAAATTAGGATCAATTAATTTACCAGATAGTTTAACAAATATTGAAGAATATGCGTTTGTTTATTGCACATGTTTAACTAGTCTTACAATTCCTAAAAATATAGTCAGCATCGGGAATTCTGCTTTTTATAACTGTCGTGCGTTGGCAGAAGTATATAATTTAAGTTCTCTTGAATTAACGGCAGGAACTTCTGATAATGGAGATGTAGCTTCTTATGCTAAAATCATTCATACTGATTTAAATGAAGCTTCAAGAATAGAAAAAGATGAGGAAAATAAACTTTATTATTATGTATATGGTGACGAAAGAATACTACTATGTTGTTATGACGAAAATGCCACAGTTATATCAATCAAAGAAGGGGTAATCGAGATTGGGAAAAATGTATTTAGTAATTCTAATTTAGTTACAGTTAATTTCCCAGATAGTGTTGAGATAATTAGAGGCGATGCGTTTAGTTGGTGTTTAAGCTTGACAAGTATAACAATTTCTAAGGGAATTACTACTATTGATAGGTATGCATTTTGGAAATGTAATAACTTAACAGAAGTTATAATTGATTCTGCAACGATTGCGGCGCTTGGATCAAGCGATAGTTACTTATTGAATTGTGCAACGAAGGTTTATGTAAAATCTGACATTACCACAGTTGGATCATATATTACAGGTTCATACACAAAAGCAGAAACAAGCGATAGAGAAGGTTACGATTTGTATACAAAAAATTAATTTCGCAAAACCAGAAAGAAAAACTCCCGAGCGGGAGTTTTTTTATGTGGGCGATTTCGACAAAGAGAGCGATTTTTCGCTCTTTTTTTGCATTTTTGGCAGTTATTTTGGTGTTAAAGTTTTCTTGATTAAGGAGGAAACATGCAAATTAGAAATAGAATTTACAACAACACTTTGTATGTGATTTTAAGTGGCGATTTGGACGAACATTCCGCTCGCGATGCACGCTTGACGCTTGATGAAATTTTTGAAGGCGAAGGGTTTAATCAAATCATTATTGATTTGTCGGAACTTGATTTCATGGATAGCACAGGTATTGGCGTTTTGATTGGCAGATACAAAAAAATGAAGGACAAAAACATGCCAATTTACATTTGTAATCCGTCAACTCATGCAGAAAAGATTTTTAAAATGACAGGGCTATATGACATTATGCCAAAAATTAGTTAGTGGAGAATAATATGAAAATTATCAATGAAATGACAATATCTTTCAAGGCACTTTCAGTAAACGAGGCGTTTGCAAGAAGTTTGGTTGCTGCGTTTTGCGTTCAAGTCAATCCTACGCTTGATGAAATAACTGACATTAAAACTGCGGTTTCGGAAGCGGTTACAAATTCTGTTGTGCATGCGTATCCAAAGGGTTGTGGAGATGTGACAATCAATGTAAAACTTTACGAAAACAAGGCTTTAATCACTGTTTCGGACACTGGTGTGGGCATTACAAACATGGAGAAGGCTCGCGAACCATTTTTCACAACGAAGCCAGACGAAGAGCGTAGCGGTATGGGCTTCACGGTTATGGAAACTTTTATGGACGAAGTTGAACTATCAAAAAACGGCAGTCATGGCGTAAAAATACAAATGCTTAAAAATTTTGGAGAGGTCAAACGCAAAATTGTGGGTGAGTAATGCCAAATTATGAGAGAACGCTTGAACTGATACAGCAGGCAAAAAGTGGTGACCAAGAGGCATTACAAACTTTAACGATAGAAAATAGTCCGCTAATTAAAAGCATAATTAAAAGATATATTGGAAAGGGCATTGAATACGATGACCTTTTTCAACTTGGTTCGATGGGCTTTATTAAGGCGGTTAAGAATTTTGACACAAATTTTAATGTTAGGTTTTCGACTTATGTTGTGCCAATGATAATTGGTGAGATAAAGAGATTTATGCGTGATGATGGCACGATAAAAGTGTCTAGGTCAATTAAAAGCACGAATATACAGATTAATAGATATGTTGAGAGTTTTGTAAAAGAGAATGGCGACAAGCCGACCATTGAGCAGATTGCGAAACATTTTGAACTTGACGCTCAGGAAGTTGTTTTTATTATGGATAGTGCGCGCATGCCGATATCTTTATACACGCCGTTTGAAGATGGCGAGAACAAAAGTTTGCTTTTGATAGATAGGTATGTGCAAGACAATTCCGGCGATGAGATGTTTGAAAACATTGCGCTTAAAGAGGCGTTAAAAAACTTGGAAGAGCGTGACAAGATGATAATTCTTATGCGATATTTTCGTGACAAGACGCAAAGTGAGATTGCCAAAGAGTTAAAAATATCTCAGGTTCAAGTTTCTAGGCTTGAAATGAAGATATTGAATAAAATGCGAGAAAAATTGAGTTAAAAAAATAGGCATTAAGCCTATTTTTTAACTTGTAAATTCTGCGATTCTGTATCCTTTCTTTGCTCTTTCAACTTCGATGAGTTCGGCAAGCATTGCTCTAACTTTGTATGGGTCTTTAACTCTAACGAGATAAACTTTTTCTGTGCTGTTTACGTTGCAATACAAAACGATTGTTCCAGTTCCCCAAATTTTGTTTGAAAGTGTTTGAACAACAGAGATATCGTATATTCTATACAAATTGACTTCTTCGCTATATGTTGAGAACAGCCCGACAGATGAGAAAAGTTTGAGCCAACTTCCTTCTTTTTCAACAAGATAATATCTTGTGAAAGACCAAGGAAGACCGCACCAACGCTTTCTGTCTTTCCATAAAATTTTTGTTCCTGAACCGAATTGAGTATTTGCCATAATATTTCCCTTTAAATAAAATTTATTTTTATTCTACACATATTATACATAATTTTTAAGATTTGTAAAGTAAAAGTTTTATGAAAACATTGACAATTTGGCTGTTTTGCTTTACTATATTTTTATAGGAGAAAGATTATGAGAAGATGGATAATCTGGATAACAATTTTGCTTGTGCTTGCTGCGGGCGGATTTTGCATTTATTGGTTCTTATTTAGAGATACATCAGACGGCGGCGATTTGACAAATAAAGAAGTTTTATTTGCAATTCAAAGCATTTTGGAAGACCAAGAGTTAGATTTAAACACGGTAGTGGAAAATCATAAAAAAGTTTCATTTGTTGCTAATCATGAGACAAATAGTGTTGATGCAGATGGCAAAGTCTTGCCACTTGCGCAAAACTTTCAATCATTGCTTCAAGAAACAAGCGCGGAAAGGAAATCACTCAGTAAAGAAGACTTTGAAAATTTCTATAAAAAACCATTAATTTTTGCTTATAGTGCACTTTATGCCAATGTTTTTGAAAGAGAGTGGTTCAGGCAAAACACTTGGAGTTCTCAAACATTCACACAAAAAGTTGACGAAGAAAATTCAATTCAAAAGACTTATAAAATTAAGATTTCATCAGTTGGTAAAAATATTTATATTTGGTTCTATGACGAACAAACTTTAACATTTGAAGAAATGTCAATAACTTTCAATTTTAGAGATAAAACAAACATTTATTCGATTGAAAATAAAATTACAAGAACAAATAAAAACGCTTTGCTTTCTGGTGACGAACCAAAAGATAGTTACACTTATGAATACGCATATTTCAATAGAGATGAAAGTCATGTTTTAAATTCAGATAGCATTTCTTTTACATCGGAGCAAAGAATAACTGAAAAGCAAGAAAATTATTCGCTTTTAGACATGAATATTTCATCGTTGTACTTCACAGCAGATGGCAAAAATAAAGAATATAAGAATCTTGAATCGGTTGCCGATTGGGAAACGAAAAAATTTGAAGTTCAAAGATATTTGCTTGAAAAACTTGATGTAAATTTTAAAGAACAAGATTCTTATAACGATGCAAGAACAAGCACATTGAAGTCGCTTAATTATGCATACAATTATTATAATAAATAATTAATTAAAACCGTTGACAAACGGTTTTTTTTATGTTACAATCGCACCAGCAATTTGATAAATGCAAGTTGAACTGCGGGTTATGCCTGCGGGAAAGCGTGAAGGCTTTTGGAGTTGAAAGGGCAAGTCGATAGACTGAATATGTTCCTGAAACACCGTTAAAAAACTTCGTCATGCTTAAATTTTGCTTGCACTTAAATTGGTGCAAGTTTTTTATTGCCCAAATTGCAATCTAAATAAGGAGGAATAAAATGCCTACAATTAACCAATTGGTCAAACAAGGAAGAAAAACATTTGAAAAGAAAAGTAAATCACCACTTCTTAACGAATGTCCACAAAAAAGAGGCGTATGCTTATCAGTGAAAACAACTTCACCTAAAAAGCCTAACTCTGCTCTTCGTAAAATTGCCCGTGTTAGATTGTCTAATGGATCAGAAGCAACTGTTTACATTCCAGGCATTGGTCACAACCTTCAAGAGCACTCTGTTGTTCTCGTTCGTGGTGGCAGGGTAAAAGACCTTCCAGGTGTTAGATATCACATTATTCGTGGTACTCTTGATACTGCTGGTGTTGCAAAACGCAATCAATCAAGGTCTAAATATGGCGCTAAACGCCCAAAGAAATAAAAAACTAATTTAAAAATCTAATAAGGAGGATAAAACTTATGCCAAGAAGAAATAGTGCTGTTAAAAGAGATGTTCTTCCAGATCCACTTTACAATAATAAAGTTGTTACAAAACTTGTAAACCAAGTTATGTTAGATGGTAAAAAAGGTTTAGCACAAAGCATTGTTTATGGAGCATTCAACATTGTTCAAGAAAAATTAGGCGTAGAACCTATTGATGCTTTCACACAAGCACTTGAAAATGTAAAACCACTCTTAGAAACAAAAGGTAGAAGAGTTGGTGGTGCAACATACCAAGTTCCTATGGAAATTAGACCTGATCGTCGTCAAACACTTGCAATCAGATGGATGGTATTCTTCGCTAGAAAGAGAAACGGTGAAAGAACTATGGAAGAAAAACTTGCAGGCGAAATCATCGATGCTTACAACAATACAGGCGCATCTGTAAAGCGTAAAGAAGAAATGCACAGAATGGCAGAAGCAAATAAAGCATTTGCTCACTACCGTTGGTAAGATATTTTTAATAAAATTACCAAAATTAGAAATAATAATTTCTAAATTCAATTCGGGATTTATTCCCAGACTAAATTAAAGGAGAAAACAATGTCAGCAGATTTACATTTGACAAGAAACGTTGGTATCATGGCTCACATCGATGCTGGTAAAACAACCACAACAGAAAGAATTCTTTTCTATACTGGTAAAAGCCACAAAATCGGCGAAGTTCATGATGGTCAAGCAACAATGGACTGGATGGCTCAGGAACAAGAAAGAGGCATCACAATCACTTCCGCTTGTACAACTTGCCAATGGAAAGGTCATAAAATCAATATTATTGACACACCAGGACACGTTGACTTCACAATCGAAGTTTTGCGTTCCTTGAAAGTTCTTGATGGCGCTGTTCTTGTTTTGAGTGCAAGAGATAAAGTTCAACCTCAAACAGAAACAGTTTGGCGTCAAGCAACAGAATGTAAAGTTCCTGTTATTATCTATGTTAATAAAATGGATAGGGACGATGCATATTTTGACAAATGTGTTGAGTCAGTTAGAACAAGACTTCACACAACACCACTCCCACTTCAAATGCCTATCGGTATGGCCGAAGATTTCAAAGGCGTTATTGACCTTTTGAAAATGAAAGCATATATACCAGAAGACGATATGGGTAAAATCATTGATGAAGTGGAAATCCCAGACGATTTAAAAGCAGAAGCGCAAAAGAGACATGACGCTTTAATCGAACAAATCGTTGAAACAGATGATGCCCTTTTGGAAAGATATTTTGAAGGACAAGAAATCTCAATGGACGAACTTAAAAAAGCAATTAGAACTGCAACTATCGCTAAGAAAGTTACACCTATGCTTTGCGGTTCATCATACAAAAACAAAGGCGTTCAAAACCTTCTTGACGCAATGGTTGAATATTTACCATCACCATTGGATATTGACGCTATTAAAGGTATCAACCCTGTTACAGAACAAGAAGAAACAAGAGAAGCAAGCGAATCAGCACCTTTTGCAGGTCTTGCATTCAAAATTGCAACAGACCCATTCGTTGGCGGCTTAACATTCTTCCGTGTTTATTCAGGCGTTTTGAAAGCAGGTTCTTATGTATATAACTCAATCACTGGTAAAACAGAAAGAGTTGGTCGTTTGATCCGTATGCACGCTAACAACCGTCAAGAAATCCAAGAAGTTGGCGCAGGCGATATCGCCGCTATCGTAGGTCTTAAAGATACAATCACAGGACACACACTCTGCGACGAAAAACACCCAATCCAACTTGAAAGCATGGTCTTCCCAGACCCTGTTATCCAACTTGCTATCGAACCTAAAACAAAAGATATGCAAGAAAAAATGGCTCTTGCACTTGCAAAACTTTCTCGTGAAGACCCTTCATTCAGAGTTTCAACAAACAATGAAACAGGTCAAACACTTATTGCAGGTATGGGAGAACTTCACCTTGAAATTATCGTTGATAGACTTCTTCGTGAATTTAAAGTTGAAGCAAATATCGGTGCTCCACAAGTTGCTTACAGAGAAACAATTAGAAAAGCTGTTAAAGCAGAAGGTAAATATATCCGTCAATCAGGTGGTAAAGGTCAATATGGTCACTGCTTGATCGAAATGGAACCTCTTGAAAGGGGCGCAGGATACGAATTCGTTGATAAAACAGTTGGCGGTTCAATTCCTAAGGAATATATCCAACCTATTAACAATGGTATTAAAGAAGCAAGAATGTCAGGTGTTCTCGCTGGTTATGAAACAGTAGACTTCCGTGTAACAGTTTACGACGGTTCATTCCACGAAGTTGACTCATCAGAAATGGCCTTTAAGATTGCCGGCTCAATGGCATTTAAAGATGGTGCAACAAAAGCAGACCCAGTTCTTCTTGAACCTATCATGAAAGTCCAAGTTGAAGTCCCAGAAGACTATCTTGGAACAGTTATGGGCAACTTAACTTCTCGTCGTGGTATCCTTCTTGGAAACGATTCAATTCCAGGCGTTCAAAGAATTAACGCAGAAGTACCTCTTGCTGAAATGTTTGGTTACGCAACAGACTTGCGTTCACAAACACAAGGCCGTGGCACATTCACAATGGAATTTGAAAAATATTCCGAAGTTCCAAGAAATATCGCTGAAAAAGTTATGGGCGAAAGAAAAAAAGCATAACAGAATTGCTCCGAACACAATTTTGTTAAAATATATAATAAAAAATCCACTTAACTTAACCGAAGTGGATTTTTTTTGGCAACCTTGTTGCTTTTTAT
>CALBYO010000149.1 GCA_937889705.1 uncultured Bacillota bacterium
AAAGAAGTAGAAAGAAGCGTTGAAGTTTACCAAATGGCACTTGATTTTGATAAAGTCTTGTCGTTAGATTTAGACAAACAAGATGAAATTCCAGAAAATATTAAAAAACTTGCTGACGAGAGATTAGATGCTAGAAAAAGTAAAGACTGGGCATTGTCAGATAAATTAAGAGATGAAATTCAAAGCCTTGGCTATCAAATCAAAGACAGCAAAGACGGTTACGAAATCACAAAAATTTAATTTTTAATATATTAATAATATGGCAAAAGAAAAAGTTAAAAAGAATAACAAACATATCGTTTTGAGAGTGACAATATTTTTGATTATTGTCGCTCTTTTGGCATTATCATATTTTTTCGTAGATAAAATTGAAGACTTTGTCAATTTTGCTTATAACGGGAAAGCCCTTTCAACAAATATAGACGAACAAGGTTTGAAAATTCATTTCATAGATGTTGACCAAGCCGACGCAATTTTGATTGAGTTTCCAGCAGGTGAAAAGATGTTAATTGACTCCGGCGTTAATAAAACCGAGTCGGGCAATAAGTTGTTTGCATATTTGGACAAAATAAATTTTAGAGAAGAAGATGGCGAAAAAGTTATAGATTATTTTCTTCTAACTCACTCAGATGCTGACCATATCGGAAATGCAGCAGAAGTTTTTAATCGCTATAAAATCAAAACTTGCATTCGCCCAAATGTTAAGTCAAAATCTGAAACAGTTGTGAGTGATTCAACTGCTGTTCATGACACCGCACTTTACGATAAAGTCATTGCCGCACTTGCCAATGAAGTTGTTTCAAGTGGCTGTGTAGAACAGGTTTCGCAAGAAGGCCTAAAAATAAAATCTTCCAGTTTTGTGGAAGAAAATTTAAACAAAGATAACCAAACATGGGAAATTTCAATGCTCACCCCAATCATTTCATGTTTGCCTTATAAAGAAGGTTCAAAGTTTAATTATAACAATTATTCACCAATCATGATTTTGCAATATATGGGCAAGAAAGTTATGTTCACGGGTGATGCAGAAAAAGAAGTCGAACATGACTTAATAGAAAATTGCACGCGTGAGGGCACACTTAATATGTTAGATGTCGATGTGTTAAAAGTCGGCCATCACGGAAGCGATACTTCTTCAACTTCGGAATTTTTAGAATATGTAAAACCTGAATATGCAATTATTGAAGTCGGAAAAGACAATAAATATGGTCACCCAAAGCAATCAACAATAGATAATTTGAAATCTGTTGGTTTGACCGAAAACGATATTTATAGAACAGACAAAAACGGCACAATCTTAGTTGGCGTATCAACAAGTGGCGAACTTTGCTTAATTGCGGACTATGTTCAATACACAACTTTCAAAGTTGAATGGTGGTATTTGTTTGTAACTGGCACAGTTGTTGCTGCTATCGCAATATTTGTTCCAATGCTTAAAGTGAAAGACCAAAAGAAAGTTAAAAAAGCGCTAAAAAAAGCAAGTAAAGAAAAATAAAAAAGTTTTTATTAGACAACCTATCAAACCCGATAGGTTGTTATTTTT
>CALBYO010000150.1 GCA_937889705.1 uncultured Bacillota bacterium
TGATTATCCTTTCATTACGGTCAGAACAGGGCTTGCAACTGATAAATTTGGCAAAATGGCAACCAAATCGCTTTTAAAAGTTAGAAAAAATGGTGAAGGTAAGGAAGGTTTTAAAAAGCCGGTTCTATTCCCAAAAATCGTATTTTTATATGATGAAAATTTGCACGGCGAAGGCAAAGTGAATGAAGATTTGTTTGAAGCGGGCATAGATTGCAGCGCAAAAACGATGTATCCAGATTGGCTCAGTTTAACGGGCGAAGGTTATGTTGCCGAGATGTATAAAAAATATGGCAGAGTTGTTTCGCCTATGGGGTGCAGAGCGTTTTTGTCGCCATGGTTTGAACGCGGCGGCTTTGAACCAGCAGACAGCGAAGACAAGCCAATTTTTGTTGGCAGATTTAATATCGGTGCAGTTAGTTTGCACTTGCCTATGATTTATGCCAAGGCAAAGCGAGAAAGCAAAGATTTTTACGAAGTTTTAGACTATTATTTGAATTTAATTAGGCATGTGCATTTACGCACTTATGATTATCTTGCTGAAATGCGTGCAAGCACAAACCCGCTTGCATACTGCGAAGGCGGTTTCTTAGGCGGACATTTGAAGCCACGCGATAAAATTGCACCACTTTTGAAGTCCGCAACGGCGTCATTTGGTATCACTGCGCTAAACGAACTTCAACAACTCCACAATGGCAAATCGCTTGCCGAAGACGGCGAATTTGCGCTGGAAGTTATGCGATATATCAATAAAAAAGTTGGTGAATTTAAAGAAGAGGACCACAAATTATATGCAATTTATGGCACGCCAGCGGAGAGTTTGTGCGGACTTCAAATCACACAATTTAGAAAAGAATTTGGCATTATTAAAAATGTGTCAGATAGGCCTTATGTATCAAACTCGTTCCATTGCCATGTAACGGAAGACATAACCCCAATACAAAAACAAGATTTGGAAAAGAGATTTTGGGATTTATGCAACGGCGGAAAAATTCAATATGTTCGTTATCCAGTTTCTTATAATCGCGAAGCAATTAAAACACTTGTAAATCGTGCTATGAAAATGGGATTTTACGAAGGTGTCAACTTGTCACTGGCATATTGTGACGATTGCGGTCACGAGGAACTTGAAATGGATATTTGCCCAAAATGTGGCAGCAAAAATTTGACCAAGATTGACAGAATGAACGGCTATTTATCGTTTTCCCGCGTCAAAGGTGACACAAGGCTCAACGAAGCGAAAATGGCAGAAATAAAAGAAAGGAAGAGCATGTAATGAAATATCACAACATAACAAAAGATGATATGAACAACGGCGATGGTTTAAGGGTTGTTTTGTGGGTGAGTGGTTGCAATCATGCTTGCCTTGAATGTCACAATCAAATCACTTGGGATCCAAATTGCGGTTTGGAGTTTGATGAGTTTGCTGAAAATGAAATATTTGCTGAGTTAGAAAAAGACTATGTTTCAGGCTTGACTTTGTCTGGCGGCGACCCGCTTTTTCCGTCAAATGTTGAAACTGTAACAAATTTTGCAAAAAAAGTGAAAGAAAAGTATCCAAATAAAACAATTTGGCTGTATACAGGTTATTTGTTTGAGCAAATTAAAGACCACGAGATTTTAAACTATATTGATGTGCTTGTTGACGGGCCGTTTGTTGTTAAACTCAAAGATAACAATGCACATTGGAAAGGAAGCACAAATCAGCGCGTTATTGATGTTAAAAATACACTTAAAAGTGGAAAAATCGTGCTTTTTGATTAACGAATAATAACGAAATAAAGACAAATACTAATTTATATGAAAACCGCATATAGATTTAGTATTTGTTTTTTTGTATTATTGCTTCTAGTAAATTTTTTGCCAGCGCAAAAAGTTTTTGCCGAAGAAGAACAAGAACCAACGCCTATGCTTGCAATCGTGATTGACGATTTTGGACAGGCTAGGGCTGGCGTAAAGGAAATGTTAGATGTTGACTGCGCACTAACATGTGCAGTCATGCCAGGACTTGATTATTCTGTTAAAGACGCTGAAACGGCGCACGAAAAAGGTCATGAAGTTATTTTGCACATGCCGATGGAAGCGTATGGCAAGTTGCCGGACAGTTGGTATGGCCCAAAAGTTATAAGAAACTACGACAAGCCAGAGCGTGCAAAAGAGTTGATTAAAGAATGTATTAAAGCAACTCCACATTGTGTTGGGGTTAACATTCATATTGGTTCGGGAGTTTGTTTGAATAAAGAACTCATGACTGCGATCATGGAAGAAGTACGAGATAATGGAAAGTATTTCTTAGATAGTAAAACGCATGAAAAATCAGTTTGCACAGAAGTGGCGGCGGCAACCAATGAAGATTTTGTAAGCAGAGATTTCTTTCTTGAACTTACAGGTAATCCAGGTTATGCCCACGCAAAAAGTGAACTCTTAAAGGCTGCAAAACTTGCGAAAAAGCGCGGCTATGCCGTTGCTATCGGACATGTTGGCCCAGAAGGTGGAGTGTCAACTGCAAATGCAATTCGTGATTGCTTAGAAACAATAGAAGAAATGGGCGTTGAAATCGTTCCGCTTTCAAAAATTGTTGAGCGCAACAAAAATTAACTTTGATATAAAAGAAAGTTAGCGCATATATTTATTTTTGTATGAAATTCAATAAATTGTATGTGTATTTTAATTTGGAAAATGTGAACAAAATTAAAATTTTATATGGCGTGTCGGACGATTTGTCAGTTTTAGATTTTGTTGACCAAATTGCTAATTTCGATAACTATGTAGGTTATTCTTTTGAGCATAAACCACTTACAAAAGAAGAGTATGATTTAATTTTAACCAAAAAAATTACTTATTGTAATTGCATGGATAAAGTCAAAGAAGATAAAAGAGAAAATTATAATTCAAGTTTAGATTTTTGATTGTTTTGTTTTACATTTTGTTTCTGCAAAGTTATAATATCCATGTTTAAGGAGATTAAATATGGATTGGGCAGGAATATGGGAATCAATTAAAACATTTTTCACTGATAATGTATGGAACATCGTCGGCTTTTTTGCTGCGCTCATTATCGGTATAATTCTGGTAAAACTTTTGCTTAACATGACAAAAAGAATTATGTCAAGAACAAAAGTTGAAAAAATTGCACAAAGTTTCATCTATGTTGTGATTAAATTTGTGCTTTATCTTGCACTTATTTTGATTTTGCTTAGCATAATTGGCGTGTCAATGACTGGCGTTGTAACCGCGATTAGCGCACTTTTGCTGGCAATCGGTATGGCACTGCAAAACAATATTGCCAATGTGGCTAACGGCATTGTGATTGTTTCATCGCATATGTTTAAAAAAGGCGATTACATTGTGGTTGACGGCGTTGAAGGCAGCATTGAACAAATAAACTTTTTATTCACAACGATTATTACATCGGACAATAAAAAAATCACAATTCCAAATTCCACAATAGTAAACAGCGCGGTTGTCAATTCAGGCGCGAATAAAACTCGCAGAATAGATTTCACTTTTGGCGTTGCATACGAAAGCGATGTCGAACTTGTTAAAAAGATTGTTATTGATGTTATGATGAGCGATGGAAGAGTTATGCTTGACCCGCCACCATTTTGCAGACTTAAAACATTAAATTCGAGCAGTTTGGACTTTTTCGCAAATTGTTGGGTTGATAAAGAAGATTATTGGGACGTTTACTATTACATTATTGAGAATGTTTATAATGAATTTAAACGCAACAACATTTCAATACCATACAATCAAATTGAAGTTAGGGAAAGAACTGACGAAGTTAAGTTGCCAATAAAAGAAGAACCTTTGCAACAACGCGTTGAAAAGGTTAGAAAAGACGATATGCATTTTGACTTAGAAAATACCGATTTTGTTGAGTATTTTAAGCATAAAAAAGAAGAAAAACCTAAAAAACAACCTAAAAAGTCTAAGAAAAATAAAAAGCAAAAAGATTTGCTTTTAGAGACAATGCCGGACAAAAACGAAACTGCCGAAGAAATTAAATCAGATAAGAAAGATTAAAATATTTTCTTAGAGTGTTGAAAATTATTTTTATTTTTTAAGAATTCTGCTATAATAAACTCATAATATATTAAAGGAGAAAATTATGGGATTGTTTAGAAAGCAATTACTTGAAGTAATCGAATGGAAAGATAGTTCAAAAGACACTATCGTTTATCGTTTCCCAATGGAGAAACGCGAAGAAATTATGACAACATCAACTCTTATTGTTAGAGAAAGTCAAGTTGCTGTGTTTGTTCATAAAGGTCAAATTTGCGATATCTTCACACCAGGAACATATAAACTTAAAACGGAAAATATTCCATTCTTAACAAAATTGTTAAGCTTGCCAACAGGCTTTAATTCGCCAATCAAAGCCGAAGTTTATTTTGTTAATACAAAACAAATGACTGGTCAAAAATGGGGAACTCAAAATCCAATCATGATGAGAGACCAAGAGTTTGGCAATGTTCGTTTGAGAGGCTTTGGTGTTTATTCGTTCAAAGTTGAAGACGCAGCAAAATTCATGCGTGAAATGTTTGGAACAAATGAAGTTTACAAAACTGCTGATGTTGCAGAACAATGCAAACCTATGATTGTTGAAGCAATCACAGATGCAATCGCAGAAAGCAAAATCTCAGCGTTAGATTTGGCTGCAAACTATAAAGAGTTTTCACAATCAGTTGTTGCTTATTCAGAAGACGCTTTTGGTCAATTTGGTTTAAAACTTTGCTCAGTTGTGATTGAAAACTTGTCACTTCCAGAAGAAGTTGAAAAAGCACTTGACGAAAGAACAAAACTTGGTGTATTGGAAGACCAAATGGGAACATACACAAGATACCAAGCAGCACAAGCAATGACAGAAGCGGCAAAAAATCCAAATGGTGGAAATCTTGCAGGTCTTGGCGTTGGTCTTGGCGCAGGAACAACTATTGGTCATCTTTTTGGGGAAAGTTTGTCAACAGAAAACACAAAGAAAGTAAAAACAGCTGCTTGCCCAAATTGTGGTGAAAAAGTTAAAGCAGGTTCAAAATTCTGTCCTTCATGCGGACAAAAACTTGTTATGTCTTGTCCAAAATGTGGAAAAGAAGTTGCTCCAAACGCTAAATTTTGCTCAGAATGTGGCGAAAAATTAGCAAATAGCAAAGTTTGCTCAAAATGTAAATCAGAATTAAGTGCAAACGATAAATTCTGCCCAAAATGCGGCACAAAATGCAACTAATTAAATTATGAGTGAAACAAGTAATAAAAAAGAAGAAAAAATAACGAAAAATTGTTTGAGATGTGGCGG
>CALBYO010000151.1 GCA_937889705.1 uncultured Bacillota bacterium
CAAGGGGTTTTACCCCAATTTGAAAAACCACGGGTTTTACCCGTGGATTTTTATTGTGTGCAATTTTTTGCGTTTTGCTTGATTAATTTTTGA
Source organism: uncultured Bacillota bacterium (assembly GCA_937889705.1). Lineage (GTDB taxonomy): Bacteria > Bacillota > Clostridia > Christensenellales > UBA1242 > UMGS687. Next base: position 94 of record CALBYO010000151.1, read on the forward strand.
TAATGTTATATCATTGTGGTAACAAGGAGAAAAATTTTGCATTTAACACTTTACAGAAAATACAGACCTCAAACTTTTGACGAAGTTATCGGGCAAGACCACATCACTAGAACGCTTTACAATCAAGTTAAAAGTGGGAAAATCGGTCATGCATATTTGTTTTCGGGCAGTCGCGGAACTGGTAAAACCAGCACTGCGAGAATTTTTGCGCGTGCAATAAATTGTGAAAGCAAAGAAGGTAGTTTACCTTGCTACAAATGTACAACTTGCAAGGCTCTCGCTGAACCTACAAATTTGGACATTGTTGAAATTGATGCTGCATCAAATAATAGGGTTGACGAAATCAGAGAAATAAGAGATAAAATCAAATTTTTGCCTACGAATGGCAAGTATAAGGTTTATATCATTGACGAAGTTCATATGTTAACAGATAGCGCGTTCAATGCACTTTTAAAAACTTTGGAAGAGCCACCACAGCATGTTGTGTTTATACTTGGAACAACGGAAATTCATAAACTCCCAGCAACAATTTTATCAAGGTGCATGAGGTTTGATTTTAAACTTGTTTCAACTGCGGAACTTGCAAGTCATTTAAAGAACATTTTCCAAAAAGAAAACATCAGTTATGACGATAAAGCCGTTGACGTTATTGTTACAGCGGCGGAAGGTAGCGTGAGAGATATGCTTTCAATAGCGGATAGTATAGTTTCATTTTCAAACGGCAATGTAAGTTATGACAATGCAGTAAAGATTTTAGGAACGAGTGACACTCGCAAACTTGTAGATTTTGCAGACAAAATCATAACAAAAGATGTCGGCGGAGCGTTTGAAGAGATTAATAAAGTTGTTTTATCGGGCAAAAATATATCAGTTTTTGCAAAAGAAACGACTATTCATTTCAGAAATTTGCTTGTTGCTAAGACTGCGAAGTCTGCAAAAGAAATTTTGAATATGCCGATTGAAGATTTTGAACTTATCAAGGCTCAAAGCGAAAAAGAAAGTGCTGAAAACTTGATGTTTTATATGAAAACTTTCAGCGAAATTGAAGCAGAACTTAAATACTCAATGTCGCCAAGAACACTTGTTGAAGTTGCGACAGTTAAAGCGATTGAAGGACTTGAAGAGTTAAAAAAAAACGAAATTTGAGTAAATCTCAGCCTTTGCCAAGCGCAAAAGTTGTGTGGGGAAAAATTATAACAAGGCTAAGAGAGCAACATTTAGCGGCGTTGCATGTGGCATGCGGAGATATAACAAATGTTGAAATTGAAAAAGACGAATTGATAATTTCCACGGATCAAGAATATTTGTTGTCGATTATTTCAAAAGAAGAGAATTTGAATGAAATAGTCAATGCAATAAAATATTTAGGGTATAATTTGAAACCAATATTCAAATTGGCGGATAAGCCTAGTCAACTTATAGAAGAAGATTTGAAAACATTACGGGACAATGTTGGGGAATATTTGATAATAAAATAAAAAATTTTGGAGGATTTATGAACGGATATAGAGGCGGATTTGGCGGTGGTTTTGGTGGTGCAAACCTTAATCAACTTATGAAGCAAGCACAAAAAATGCAAGAAGATATGTTAAAAGCGAAGGAAGAACTTGAAAATACGGAGTTCTCTGCAAAATCTGGCGGTGGAATGGTTGAAGTTGTTATGCTTGGAAACAAACATATCAAAAAAGTGACAATAAAACCAGAAATTGTTGACCCAGATGATGTTGAAATGCTTGAAGATTTGGTTTTGGCTGCTGTGAACGACTGTGTTAGCCAAATTGAAAAAGAAGAAGATAAAAATTCTCCTTCAATTCCAGGAATGATGTAAAATGGAAAATATAGATCCTATTGAAAGGCTTGTTGCGGCTTTCAGGTCTTTACCAGGCGTTGGTTTAAAGACTGCGGAGCGCTATGCTTATTCAATTATTAAAAAAGACGAAGAAAACGCAAAAGAATTTGCTGATGCAATTATCAATGCTAAGTTAAAAGTTAAATATTGCAAAGAGTGTGGGAATTATACAGATAGTGAAATTTGTTCAATCTGTGCTAAACGCAACCCAGACATTATTTGTGTTGTAAAAGAGCCAAAAGATGTTGCAGCGATGGAGAAAGTTAAGTCGTTTAATGGCGTTTATCATGTTTTGCATGGAACGATAAATCCGCTTGAAAATCGCGGGCCAAACGATATCAGAATTAAAGAACTTTTGGAAAGAGTGAACAGGCTAAAAACAAAAGAAGTTATAATGGCGACAAATCCTGATGTTGAAGGGGAAGCGACAGCACTTTATATTGCAAGGCTTTTAAAACCTCTTGGAATTAAGGTTACAAGGCTTGCTCAGGGCATTAGTATGGGTTCTGAACTTGAGTATGCGGACGAAATTACATTAACAAAAGCGTTAGAAAAAAGAAGTGAGATTTAAAAATGCAGGTTATTGAAAATATCAAACAAAAATTGCAAAATACATTTGAAAAATTGGGTTATCCGGTAGAATATTTGACCCTTTCTTTTTCTGATAGACCTGAACTTTGCGATTTTCAAAGCAATAGTGCGTTTGCGCTTGCAAAGGTGCTAAGAAACGCGCCAATAAAAATTGCCGAAAGCATTGCAAATGAACTTCGTGACGATAATTTAAAAGTTGAAGTTTGCAATCCAGGCTTTATTAATATTTCTTTAACAGAAAATTACCTATCTGAAATTTTAAAAGAATATGCTGGCTCTGAAAAATTGCTTGTAAAAATTCATGAAAAACCTAAAACAATAGTTGTTGATTATGGCGGACCAAATGTTGCGAAACCACTTCATGTTGGGCATTTAAGAAGTGCAATTTTGGGCGAAACAGTTAAAAGAATTGCCAAATTTATGGGTGATAAAGTGATTTCTGATGTCCATTTGGGCGATTGGGGCTTACAAATGGGGCTTACGATTGCTGGGCTTGAAGAAGAGTTTGATTTGAGTTATTACACTCATAATAAAGGCGAAAAACCAAACATTACAATGGAAGACTTGAACAGGATATATCCTGCGGCTAGTGCTCGTTCAAAAATTGATGATGATTTTAAAAAATATGCTCAAAATATCACCGCAAAATTGCAAAATAAAGATAAAATCTATTATGCAATTTGGAAAGATATTCGCGGTATTTCTGTTGATGCAATTAAAGCAGAATATAAAAAATTAAATGTTTCATTTGACTTATTTAATGGTGAAAGCGACAGCCAAGATTATGTACCAAAAGTATTTGAAATATTGAATGAAAAACACCTTATTGAAAAGAGCGAAGGGGCTGAAATTGTAAATGTTGCTCGCGAAGACGATAACGCACCAGTTCCACCAGTAATTGTCCGTTCATCAGCAGGTGCTGGCTTGTATGCTACAACAGATTTAGCAACAATAATAGAGCGTGTTGAACACTATGACCCAGACGAAATTTGGTATACAACTGACAATCGTCAGTGCATGCACTTTAATCAAGTTTTTAGAGTTTGCAAACTTGCCGGAATTGGCGGGGAGAAGTTAAAACTCGTTCATTTCCCATTTGGAACAGTAAACGGCACAGATGGCAAACCTTTCAAAACGCGTAGTGGCGGCACAATGCATCTTTCTGAATTGATTCAGCTGGTTACTGATGCAAGTGACAAAAAACTTGTTGAAAATACAGGTAAAAGCGATAAAAAACTTGCCGAAATGATTGGTGTTTCTGCCTTAAAATTTGGTGATATGATAAATTTCAGAACAAAAGATTATGTTCTTGATATCGATAAATTTTGCTCATTTGATGGCAAAACAGGGCCATATTTGTTGTATTCGCTTGTAAGAATTAACTCAATTTTGCAAAAAGCAGGTAAATTTGAGCAAAAATTTGCTGTTAACGATGAAATTTCAAAAAATATTTTGCGTTGTTTGATGAAATTGTCTGTTGAAATCGAAAACGGCTATGAAGATAAATCTGCAAGCGGAATTTGCCAAGCAGCATATAATTTGGCAAGCAGTTTTAGCACTCTTTATTCAAACGAAAAAATCCTTTCACAAACTGACATTGAAAGAAAGAATGAACTTTTAACTTTGATTATGGTTATTCAAAAGGCTTTAACAGTTGTTTGCGACTTGCTTGCTCTTGATATTCCTGAAAAGATGTAAAAATCTCTTAAAATTTAAGAGATTTTTTTAATTTGGGTATTGATATATAATTAAAAATGTGTTATATTATAATCAATTATGAAAAAGAAAACTGCTTTTATTAGTTGTTTCGTGTTAGTCGCGATGCTTATCGTGAGTTTTTTTTGTGCAAGTTATAATAATATTGGAACTATTCAAGCGGAAATCAAAGGTAAGGAAATCACAAAATATGTTTTGACAGGCTATCAAGATTATTATCCTTATCACTACTTTGATAGTTTATTTGGTGCTACATATTCAAAGAACATCGAATATATAAACGAAAATGGTGAGTTAGTTTCAGATTTTAGAGCGATTTTGGCCAATAACGACAACTATTTTGGTTCTGACTATTGCAAAGGTGAAGCGTCAATATATTTGACTGGTGAAATGGAAACTCTTGCAGAAACAGGCCATTATTATGCGTATGCAAGTGCAGGTCTTCTTGCGTTTGAAAATAAAGACAAATCCAAACTTTTAATTTCACTTTCTAATGGTGGAGTGACTTCAACTGCGAAGTCAGACAAAGTTCACTCGGGTGGGAAATATGCACCGGACTGGGTGAAAACTGGAAAAGTCTTTTTAACAAGCAAAAATGATGTTTTAAAATTCCAATTTTCAACACTTGAAAAATCAACAGCTTGGCTTCCAGCAGATTTTGCGATTTTTGAACCAACAATTAACTATGGAATTGAAATTGATAAAATTACAACCGAAACAAAGGGCTCAACTGTTTCAAACGGCTCATTAATTAAACTTGAAGCGAGCCACTTTTTGTCAAAATTATCAGGCGAAAGTTTGAAACATTCATGAAATTGAATGGGAAATTGTTTCTGGCGCTGAAAATGGTCAAATTTTGGGCAATTATTTAAGTGTTAGCGGCAAAAGCGGCAAAATTGTTGTTAGACCAAAATGCTTAAAAACAACTGATGGAACTGACTATATCTATGGCGACTCAATCACATTTGAAATCAACTCAACAACTGTTGCTGTAAGTGCGAAATCAAACTTTGATGAAGGCGTAAAAGTCTCAGGAACAGGCAATTA
>CALBYO010000152.1 GCA_937889705.1 uncultured Bacillota bacterium
TTGTTTCAACATCATGAGCGCCAATAGCAATATCAATTATAGGTTTTGCACTTAGTCCAGGAATTGATGTGCTTCCAACATGTTCAATTTCGACATCAAAATCTTTTAAAATGTCTTTTAAAATTTCTTTTTCTTTTTTATATTCGTCTACCCATGTTGGATCGTAAGGGTAAACGGTTACCAAACTTTTATCTAAACCAATCATAATTCACCTCAATAATAATGTATCAAATCTTTTCTACATTTCAAAATGTTTTAATAGCAAAAGTCCACCAGATGGTGGACTTTTTATGTTAAATAAAACGTGCATGTGGAAAGTTTTTTTCGCTTCAAAGTTAAAATCTTGCCATTTTCCATTTTGAATTTGTAATTTGTGTTATATTTGCAGTTTTTGCAGTCAGTTTTTAAATTTTGTTTGAAAGGACAATGTCGGAGAGTCATGTATGGGAAATTAATTCTTGTTGAAATATCGCTTTCCGCAGTTATACATGGCAAATTGAAAAAGTTTGCACTTACCGAGTTATAAATATTTAAACCAGCACCAATAATTTTATTTGCTTTTAATGACATTGCATAATAGTTGTTTGCTAGTATTGTAATGTTTGTTTCATCAATGATTTTTTGAAGCAAATCTATATCTTCTTTTAGTGCAAAATTTGGAGTGTCCAAAATTGGAATTTTATTTTGTGCTTTGCAGTTGTTTACAAAATTTAAAACATTTTTTAACGTGTAAATTTCAGGTGAGTATATGATATGTTTAGAACTACTTGAAAAATTAGCGTTATCCACAAATTCGAAGTTGTCAAATTTTTTAACTGGAAGATTTATTTTTACGCGTGTTTTTTGCAAGTGTTGTTTATTATTTTTTGTTTTGATTGCGTAAATTTTATCATAAACATTTCTTCTAAATTCGTTTAATTGTTGTTTTGGCAAAAATGCGTTTTCAGTTTTAATGTTCAATTTTGCGTTAAAATACTCACTTTTTGTAAAATTTTGCGCGATTTCTTCGTTCGTAAGAGCATGATGAATTGCTGGTTGACAAATTGCGCCTTCAAGTAAGTAATCTTTGTCTAGTTTAAATTTTGCCGTGATTGGTTTGTTTTCAAAAGCCACAATCTGAATAGGGATATCAATCTTTTTAACAAATTCAAGCGTTTGCTTTTCTTGTTCGTAGTCGATTATCAAATTTACGGACAACCCATTTTCAATATGTTGGGTCGTGGTCGCACGATAATATCCAGGCTTTATTTCTTTTAAATCATACATTGTAATTGTATTTATTTCTTCAAAGCCTTTAAAAGTTTTGATTGTAGATTTTGCATTTAATTTTCTATTTGAAGTGAAGAAAAATTCTGTAAAATTCTTACCAGAATTAACTTTTTCAATTTTGCCGATGTTTATTCCTATGTGGTTTTTGTAATTTGAAATTATTTTCCCATTGCTGTTAAAATATCCAGGAGTGTAGTCCCTATTAAAGGCAAGTTTTAAATCTTCTTCGCTAACTTTAATTCCGTCTAATGCTTTGCGGTATGTCTTTGTTGCAACGGCAACATAATATGGGCGTCTTGCTCGGCCTTCAATTTTTATTGCATCAACGCCAGCGTCTTGCAAATCTTGCAGTTTGTTAAGCATATTAAAATCTTTGGCACTTAAAAGATAACCTTTGGCAAGTACTTTGTTATTTTCCAAAAATTGGTATGGCAGCCTGCAAAGTTGTTTGCATTTGCCTCGATTTCCACTAGCAGAGCATAAGTATGAACTCAAATAGCAGTTCCCAGAAAAACAAACGCATAGCGCGCCTTGCGCGAAATATTCAATTTCAATATCGCAGTTTTGCTTAATTCTTTTGATCTCTTCAAGCGGTGTTTCACGAGCCAATACCACGCGTTTAAAACCTAAATTTTTTGCAAATATAGCGCCTTCTAAATTATGAATAGCCATTTGCGTGCTGGCGTGCATTTCAATTTCAGGATAATTTTGATGAATTAAACTTGCAAGCCCTAAATCTTGCACAATAAAAACATCAACACCAATGTTATTTGCGTCAACAACTAAATCAAGCGCACTTTGAAGTTCGTCATCTGAAAACAAAATATTGACAGTTAAATGAACTTTAACGTCGTATAGATGTGCAAAATCGACCGCTTGTTTAAGACTTTCAAGGTTGAAGCCTTCAATGTTTCGAGCGTTGAAATCTTTTACGCCGAGATATACTTCGTCTGCGCCATAAAAAACAGCCATTTTTAGGCTTTCAAAATCCCCAGCAGGTGATAACAATTTCATCTTCATAAACTAATTATATTTCATTTGATGAATTTTTCAAAATTAATAATAGTTCTAAACAATAATATGTTTGATAATGAGTGCGCGAATGTGATATACTAAAATCATGAAAAACAAAACTTTAATGTATGGCATCATATTGGCAGTAATTTTCAACTTATTGTTTTTTGTAAGCCTAATTTTATGCTTGGTATTTGGCTTTAAAACCCCATACTTTTCAATTTTTATAACGTTTTTGATTTTCGCATATCACATAGACATTCGTTTGATAATCGCTGAATTTGTTATTTTGGTTTTCAAAAAGAATCTAAATTTGCATAGTAAAATTTTCAAAGTCAGCGACAAAGATTTCAAATTTTTGTCTAAATTGAAGGTTAAAAAATGGAAAGACAAATTTGTCGCTTGGGACAAAAGCCAGTTTGTGATAACTGACTTGCGAGATAAAAGCAATGTTGAATTCGCACTTAGAAACAACATAACCGCGGAAATAATTCATTGGGCTTGCTTTTTTGTTGGTTTGTTCGCGATTTTAATTGGCTGTCTAATTTCGCCTGACGAGTGGTGGATTTATGTTGTGACGGCAGTGTTAACTTCGTTTTTGGCGGACTTGCCACCGATTCTAATTCAGCGGTTTAATAGATATAGACTTCAACGATTGATTTAAAATTTTTGTCACATTCTTATTAATATAGATTTAGACCTTGCATCATCTGATGTTAGGTTTTTGGGCAACATTGGCAACATTGTTGCCTTTTTTTGTTTAAAGCGGTTAATTTAGGGAGCGAAAGGGTGGCAATGCCACAATAAAATCCAATTAAAAAGCGTTTGCGGGGGTTCGGGGGGAATCGG
>CALBYO010000153.1 GCA_937889705.1 uncultured Bacillota bacterium
AATGCCTTTATCATCTTTAACTTTATACTCTTTTCCAGTTTCATAATAGTAAATATATTTGCCGACCAAATTTTGGTCACGGCTACTCTTTACTTTAATTGCAAATTTGTAATAATCGTCTTGTTGGAAAGGGTCTTTAATTCCTTGAACATAATAAATATATTCATCTTCATACTCCACTTCAAACATTGTTCGGTGGTCGTTGCCATTTTGGCAATATCCTAAAAGTGTTTCAAAAAGTACAATTTGCAATGGTATAGAATAATATTCATATAATTGTGGGTAATCTGATTGATAAAAGTCATTTACAAAATCATTTATAAAATCTGAGTATTTCTTTTGTGATGAGTTATTTTTTTTGGTAAGGTCGCTAACATCGTTTACGCTAACACCTATATCATTAGGATTTAAAGTCCATAGCCATTTATCATTTTTGATTGTGGAATTATTATCTCCAAGTATTGCATTGCCGGCAGAATCTTGATAAATTGTTTGCCTTATGCTGTCTGGGAAAAATGTTGAAAGATTTTTATCTTCTGGGCCAGAGCCATAATAACTATTTAATCCTGCCAAAATACCATTTCTATAAAACTCATCAGTAATTTCTGTTATGTCTTTTATTTGACCGATTTGGCTATTTGAATACACAACTTTAAATCCGTCCATAAATTCTTTATAAAAAGACGATTGCCCTGGACGAGAATCACCCGAACCACCAGTGCCGCCATCGTCTATATCGTCTATCTCACAACCAGCAAAAAACACTGGCATAAAAGCCATGATAATTGCAAGCAAAAATGAGAAAACTCTTTTCTTCATATTCATAGTATACCATATATACAAAAAAATAGCAATTATTTAGTTAATTAAAATAAAAAAGAGTTGAAATCAACTCTTTAATTTTATACAAATTGTAAATCGCCAGAATTTGTTGTAAAAGTATTACCTTTAAGCAAATCATTATAATCATCTGGCAATGTGCAAACAAAGGTTCTTTGTGAACTTGCTTCTGCTGAATTTACAACTTCAAGTTCCTTATAATTTTCAATATTAAAGTTTGTTAAAATGCTTAACCTGCCACCTTTTAAAATTTCTAAACATTCTTCTTGTGTCGAATAAGCACCTGTTGTTCCACCCATTGTCATAGAGAAAATTTTGTCGCCCATTTTCAAAACAAGATTTGCCAAATCTCCTTTTGTCGTTAGTTTAAATTCAGATACATTTAAAACTTCACAATTTGAATAACTAATACCATTATTTATCAAATATTCAAGAACTTCGTCTTGTTCAAGAGCATAACTAGCAATTTCTTCTGCTAATTCCTTCTCTTGGGTTGATTCTATTGATTTATATTCATATTTTAAGTTGTCACTTTTAATAGCATTGTTATAAGCATTTTCAAAAGTTGCTACATTTTTTAAATCTTCGTTAGAAGCATTTACAAAAATTGTTTTGTTGTTTCTATTACATTCAAAATAAATATCGCCAGTTGCATAATTTATTGCTTTAATAGAAACATTTGAAATTTTTGATTTTTCATTTGTGTAATTTTTATTATATTCTGTTTCTAAAACGCTTGGCAATTCTTCTTCAAACATTGCTTTATATTCGGCTTCTGTTTTTACAATAGGTCCTGGATCTGGTGTTGGATCTGGTGTTGGGTCTGGATTTGGGTTAGGATTTGGGTTTGGATTAGGGTTTGGATTAGGATTAGGATTTGGATTTGGCGTTGGGTTATCTGGCTGACTGATTGTTGTTCCAGAACCTTGTTCTTGATTTTTTTCAACATATTTAACAATAGCAACTGCGCTACCTATTATTGCTGCAAGCCCGAAAACTGCTCCAATGACAATTCCTGCCTTTTTACCTTTACTTGCCATAAGATTTCTCCTTCAAATTTATTTCATGCATAGTGTAACATACTGGCAAATAGATGTCAACACCCAATTTTTATTTTTTTTGCCAAAAAAAGATTGACAATAATATACAATAGTTTTAAAATATAAAGGTATTTACAGGAGATGCTTATGAAAATCATTTACAATGGAAAAAGCGTTGAAACGGACGCGCAATCAATCAGAGAATACATTAAGGAAAACGAACCTGCGGACTTTGCAGAATGTTTGGCAGCCAGTGTAAACGGAAAAACCACCGATTTAGGCGCTCCACTTGCTGACGGCATGGAAATTGTTCCACTTACATTTGCAGATGAAGAAGGTAAAAAAGTATTGTGGCACACAACCAGCCATGTACTTGCTTATGCGGTTAAGAATTTATATAAAAATGTTAAACTTGCCATTGGCCCAGCCACTGACGAAGGTTTTTATTATGATTTTGACATTGATGAAGAATTAGACCCAGAGAAAATTGAAGCCGAGATGAAGAAAATCATCAAAGAGAACTACAAAGTATATCGCAAGGAGATTTCTCGTGAAGAAGCGTTGAAACTTTTTGCTAGCGAGCCATACAAGGTTGAACTTATTGAGAATTTAGAAGAAAATGCTGTCATTTCAACATATCAAATTGGTGATTTTGTTGATTTATGTGCTGGTCCTCACCTATACGATTTGTCAAAAATCAAAGCATACATGATTAAGCCAAGCACTGGCGCGTATTGGCATGGTGACAGCAAAAACAAGATGTTGAAGCGTGTATATGGCATATCGTTCAGAACAAAGGAAGCGTTGGAAGAATATAAAAATCTTTTGGAACTTAGAAAGCAACGCGACCACAACAAACTTGGCAGAGATTTGGAACTTTTCACAACTGTTGATTATATTGGACAAGGTTTGCCAATTATGCTTCCAAAGGGTGCTAAGATTTTGCAAATTCTTCAAAGATTTGTTGAAGACGAAGAATACAAACGCGGTTGGCGTCTAACAATGACACCTGTTATGGCAAAGAGTGATCTATACAAGATTTCTGGTCACTGGGACCATTATCAAGACGGAATGTTCATTTTGGGCAATCCAGAGAAAGACAAAGAAGTATACGCATTGCGTCCTATGACCTGCCCATTCCAATATCAAGCATATTTGAACAGACCAAGGAGTTATCGTGACCTACCACTTCGTTACAACGAAACATCAAGGTTGTTCCGTAACGAAGACAGCGGCGAAATGCACGGACTTATCAGAGTAAGGCAATTCACGCTTTCAGAAGGACACTTGATGTGCACACCAGAGCAACTTGAAGACGAATTTAAGAGTTGTTTGGAACTTGCGATATTCATGTTAAAGACATTAGATTTGTATGATGACGCGTCATATCGTTTCTCACAATGGGATCCTAACAACAGAGAAAAATACATTGGAACAAAAGAACAATGGGACGAAGCGCAAGGCACAATGGAAAAAATTCTTAAACACCTTAACATACCTTATGTTGTTGGTATTGGCGAAGCCGCATTCTATGGACCAAAACTTGACATTCAAATCAAGAATGTATACGGAAAGGAAGACACGCTTATAACGATACAAATTGACCAAATGCTTGCAGAAAAGTTTGGCATGGAATATACAGACAAAGACGGCAACAAGAAAACGCCAGTTATCATTCACCGTTCAAGTCTTGGTTGTTATGAAAGAACGCTTGCATATTTGATTGAAAAAACAGGCGGCAATTTCCCAGTTTGGCTCTCACCTACACAAGTATCAGTTCTTCCAGTTGCAGACAGGCATTTGGAGCGTGCAAAAGAACTTGAAAACGCATTGAGAGCAGAAAACATCAGGACAGACTTAGACACTCGTAGTGAAAAAGTTGGTTATAAAATTCGTGCAGCGCAACTTGAAAAAGTGCCATACATGGTTGTTGTTGGTGACAAAGAACTTGAAAGCGACATGCTTAACATCAGAAACAGAAACGGCGACACATTTGAAATGTCACAAGCGGATTTTATCAAGTTTGTTAAAGAAAAAGATACAACTCGCGACCTTAAACTATAAAAAATCACATAAAAAAACCACTCAAACGAGTGGCTTTTTTTAATTTTCTTCTGGTTTTTGGTCTTTTGCTGGGTTTGTCCAAGAATAATATTTGCATTCTGGGAAACCTGTGCAACCATAATAGATTTTGCCGTTTTTAGAGCGTTTTACAACAACATCTTTTCCACATTCTGGGCATTTCCCAACCACTTTTGGCTCATATTTTTTTGCGTTCGGATTTTCCATTTTCATAATATTGTTACAATTTGGGAAATTCGAGCAACCCAAAAATTTGCCGTATCTGCCTTCACGAATTACCATTTTATGTCCGCATTTGTCGCAAACAATATCTGTTTCTTGTGGCGCAACCTTAACTTTTTCGTAGTTCGCCCCTGCTTTTGTCAACAAACCTGAGAAACTGTTCCAGAAACTTTCAACAACATCTTCCCACTTTTTGCCATGCTCGGCGATATCGTCAAGTTTAGACTCCATATCGGCTGTAAATTTGACATTTATAACCTGCTTGAAGAATTTTTCAAGATAATCAGTGACCGCAACGCCAAGTTCAGTTGGAACAAGATATCTGCCTTCGTGTGCAACATAATTTCTTGCAGCAATTGTTGTGATTGTCGCCGCGTATGTCGCAGGTCTGCCAATACCCTTTTCTTCCATTTCCTTAACCAAACTCGCTTCGGTAAACCTTGCTGGTGGCTTTGTAAACTTTTGTTCTGTAATCAAGTTTTTGAAATCCACAACTTCACCAACTGTGAGTGGCGGTATCTTGCTTGTATCTTCTTTTTCTTCGGTATAATTTTTATAAATAACTGTAAAGCCTGGGAATTCAACAGTTTTACCAATGGCTTTAAAGCCGTAGTCATTTGCTTTTATGTCCACATTTACATTGTTATAAATTGCGTCTGCCATTTGGCTAGCCAAAAAGCGTTCGTAAATGAGTTTATACAATTTGAAATTATCTTGTGAAAGTGACGACATAACAGATGCAGGCGTTCTTGCAATTGATATAGGTCTGATCGCTTCGTGGGCATCTTGTGCATTTTCTTTTGACTTATAAATGTTTGGTTTTTCTGGTGCATATTTGTCACCATATTCTTTTTTGATAAACTCAATCGCGCTTGCTTGTGCATCTGGCGAAACACGAGTACTATCCGATCTGATATAAGTGATCAATGCAACCTTGCCTTCGCCTTCAATTTCAACGCCTTCGTAGAGTTGTTGTGCGCAAGCAGATGTCTTTTTAAGGTTCATACCAAGTTTATTCAACGCATCTTGTTGCATTGTACTTGTTGTGAATGGCGCTGGTGCGTGTGATTTAGTGGTCGATTTTTTGATGTTAGACACAACATAAGTTGCACCATTCAAATCTTTTTTGATTTGTTCTGTTTCTTCGGCATTGTTAACTTTGATTTTCTTGCCATCTTTTGTATTTAAAGCGGCTTTAAACTTGAATTTATCTGCACTTTTTTCAAGTTCTGCCGCAATGTTCCAATATTCTTCTGGAACAAAGGCTTTTATTTCCCTTTCTCTGTCAACAACAAGTTTTAATGCAACAGATTGAACGCGGCCAGCGCTAAGTTTTGGCTTAATTCTCTTGCAAATAAGTGGAGAAATTTTATAACCCACAATTCTGTCAAGCATTCTTCTTGTTTGTTGTGCGTTAACAAGGTCAAGATTGATAATTCTTGGTTTTGTCAAAGCTTCTGTAACTGCCTTTTTAGAAATTTCGTTAAACTCAATTCTGCACTTAGAATTTGGGTCTAAACCAAGCAAATATGCAATATGCCAAGAAATTGCTTCCCCTTCTCTATCCGGGTCGGTTGCAAGTAGGACTTCGTCAGCCTTTTTTGCTTTCTTTTTAAGTTCGTTCACAACTTCGACTTTGTCTGGCATAACTTCATAAGTTGGAGTTATCGTTTTTAAATCTAAACCAAATTCTTTAATAGGTAAATCACGGACATGACCTTTTGTTGCAAAGACTTCATATCCTGCCCCAAGATATTTCTTTAATGTTTCTCTTTTACCTGGACCTTCTATGACTACTAATTTCATTTTTTCTCCTTAAATTAATTCAATTCGATTTCCTGGAAGTTTTTTGACTATACCCTTGATTTCAAAAATTGTCAAGCAAGAATTTAACTTACTTGTTGGCAAATTTGTAATTTCTTGTAACTGCTCAACAGTTTTGCCTTCCAATTTTAATGCGTCTAAAATCATTTGTTCTTCAACTGAAACTTGAATATTTGTAGGTTTTACAGATTTCACAACATTATTTTTGAACTTTGAAACAATATCTTCATATCCAAGCACGCAAGCGCCTTGTAAAGTTCTTATAAGTCTGTTCGTGCCCTTGCTCATTGCACTGTT
>CALBYO010000154.1 GCA_937889705.1 uncultured Bacillota bacterium
TTTATATCCGCATGCAACTGACGCAGAAACGTTGAAAGTTGCAAGTTATTTGCTTAAAATATCGGCTATCAATATTTTGACAATCTCATTTTTGCAGGTTTCAACATCAATAATGCAAGCGTCTGGTCGTAGTTTTGTTCCGCTTATAAATCTTGCTTTTGCTGGCGCGGTCAAGATTATTTTAACGATTTATCTTGTTGCTTCGCCTATGAATATTTATGGCGCGGCAGTTGCGTCAATTATGTGCTATATTTTGTCAAGTGGCTTAAATTTGATTTCTCTAAGAGGTAGAATTCAATTTGAAATTGGTGCAAAAAGAATTGCAAGCGTATTTTTAGCAAGTGGGCTTGCGGTTGCCATTATGGTTGGCGTGTATAACTTGTTCAATTTGATAACAACGCCAAATTTAAGTTTTATTTTTGTAGGTGTGACTGCGGCTGTCGTATATGCTTTTGCATTGCTAGTTTTGCCTGTTTTCACGATGGACGAAATGAAATATGTTCCTTATGGCCAAAAACTTTGTTTGATTAGCAGCAAGTTCAGAATTAAAGCGCTGGACGATGAAGTTTTGAAGTAAAAGTATAAAATCTTCAAATGATGTTAAAAGTTAAAGCATGAATAAAAACGAACTCATAAAAAAGACGACTGAGCGAACAACGCTGTCAAGCAAAGAGTGTAAGATGTGTGTTGATGCGATAACGGAATTAATTTCAGAAGTGCTGAAAAGGGGAGAAAAGGTTTATATTTCAGGTTTTGGCAAATTTGAAACAAAAATTGTGCATGAAAGGCAATATTTCAACCCTCAAACCAATAAAAAAGAAACGACTATGCAAAAAATCGTTCCAATTTTTAAAAGCGGTAAAAAATTAAAGGAAAAGATGTTTAACTAACAACTTTTCCTTTTTCAATTTTGATTATTTTTGAATTTTCCAAACTTTCATCAATGTCTGTGCTGCTAATAAATGTTTGACAAAGCGAGCAGAATTTTAAAAGTTTTTTTCTTCTATTCAGGTCGAGTTCGCTAAGAACATCGTCTAAAATCAAAACAGGGGTTTCGCCAGTTTGGTTGCGAATAATTTCAATCTCGGCGAGTTTAAGTGACAATGCAGCCGTTCGTTGTTGACCTTGCGAACCAAAATTTCTTACATCTATATCGTTTAACAAAACTTCTATATCGTCACGATGTGGGCCAATGCTTGTGTGGCTTAAATAGACATCTTTTTCAAAATTCTGCTTATAGAGTTCAAGCAAAATTAGATTATACAATTTTTCTTTTTCTTTGAGTTCAACTTCTTCGGTATTTAAGTCAAAATCTGTTTGATATTTGCAAATCAATGACTCTTCATTTGACGACAAAAACATGTGGGCTTTATTTGCGTAAGGTGCTAAACTTTCAATAAAATTCTGCCTATAAACGATAATTTTGCTTGCGGTTTCGGCAAGTTGAATAT